>CATMRH010000050.1 GCA_950073955.1 uncultured archaeon
ATTGGAGAAACAATTGATGTCTTTGTCTTTGTGATTTCATAAAACGCTCCAGGAATAATCGTCATTGAGTAATCCTTTGCAATTTTCTTAAAGTCTGAAAACTCTGAATCAAAATCTGAAATTTCATTATTCTTTAGCCATTGTTCAGGCAAGCATACTATCTCTGTCTCTTTATTGCCCAATTTTTTTAGGATTGTTGAAACTCTAGAAATTCCCTTTTGATTTGTATTATATGAAATTGTTTGAATCAATCCTAACTTTACCATGAATTTAGAATAACTACTTTCATAATTAAGGTAGGCACAATTAGAGAACCTTAATTTTGAAATACGTTAATGTGATTCCAACCACTACGAAAAATTTCATAATAAAACAAGAAAAATTATGCAATTATGTCAACTAAACTTGTTAACCATCGATTATCCTACAGATTGAGAAAAGATCGTTATTGGTTCATATTAAAAAAGTTGAGATCTTTGGCTTCAAATCATTTGGATTTAAGAATACAACTGTTCAGTTTGAACCTGGTCTCATATCTATATCTGGTCCAAATGGTTCAGGTAAAAGTAACATCTTAGATGCTATTCAGTTTGCAATGGGTGAAAATAAACCAAAAATATTGAGAGTTGACAAATTACGATCACTAATTCATGATGTTGAGGGAAATCGCCATGGACCCAAACTGACAAGATCTAGTGTACACTTTGATAATTCGGATAGAAAGATCCCTGTTGATTCTGATATTGTTGTGATTACAAGAGAAATGAATGAACACGGTGAAAGCATGTACTATCTTAACAAAAAGAAAACAACTCGAAGTCAAGTTCTTGATCTACTTGATATGGCAAATGCAGGTTTAGGTCAACTTAATGCAATTCAACAAGGAACCGTAACTCGAATTTCAGAATTTACATCTGAAGAAAAAAGACAAACAATTGAGGATTTAATTGGATTATCTTACTTTGATGAAAAAAAGGCAGCGTCTCTAAAACAACTAGAAGATGCTGACAGAAGATTTGAAATTGCCACAGCACGAATGGGCGAAATCAAAAAAAGAATTGACGAACTGGAAGAAGAAAGAAATCAACAATTATGTCATGATTTTCTAGAGCGTGAACTAACCCGGTACAGTGCACTAGCGGCTGCCAATGAAATGAAGCTAGTCTTAAGCCAAAAAACTTCAAAAGAGTCTACTTTACACACCGTAACTACTGAAATCACAGAATTTGATGGTCAAAGAACTGTACTGAAAACTGAGATTGATGTTTTGGAGAGTGAAAAATCAAAGATAATGACAGAAGCTGATAATTACAATCACGAAAAAGCATTACTCGATGCAAAAATAAGCTCAGCATATGAACAATATGAATCTGATAACAGCGCAATCTCAGTATCAACGAAAAGAATAGAACAAATTGATAATAGAAATCCAAAAATCAAAACTGAGCTGGAAGAAATTAAAAATTCTGTAAGTGATGTTAATGTTCAAATCCTAAAAATAAAAGAATCAATTGAAGAAACAAATCTCAAAAAGAATAAAATCAATGATGATGTAGTAATTGTTGATTCTGAATATAAAAAAATTCTAACAGAACAATCAGATGTTGCAGCTAAAAAATCTGAGATTGATGACAAAATCAAAACTCTCACTAGCCAACTAAATGATACTGAACTCAAATTTTCTAAGGCTCAACAAGAAAAAGAACACTCGAAAGATAAAATCAACAGAAATTCTAGAAAATTTGATGAAATAGAACAAGGTATAGTGAATTTGTCTGCATCTAAATCTAAGTTTGAATCAATGATGGAACGTGATAAAGTAACTATTACTGAATTGAAATCTGGAATTATAAAATTACAAACAAAAAAATCAAAAATAAACAATGACATGGAAGAATGGAGATCAATATTAGAAAAATCAACTAAAGCTGCAATCACTGCCAAATCTAAAATCAAAACTGTAAAAGGATTTATGCATGAAGATTACACTGTTGCAAAATTAAAAGAAGATGCAGACAAACTTGGCATTGAAGGTTTAGTATATGAAATGATTTCATGGGACAAACAATACGAACGTTCTGTTTTAGCTGTGAGTTCTGATTGGATCAAAGCAATTGTTGTTAAAGACTTTGCAACTCTAATTGGAATTGCAGAAGCTGCTAGAAGTAAGAAACTTCCAAAACTAAAGATTATACCACTTGATGCAATTCCAAAATTCAAGATAACTCTACCAAAAAAATCTGGAGTCATAGGTGTTCTATCTGATTATGTTACTTGTGATCCTGCCTATTCTACGCTCAAAACATTCCTATTTGGAAATATTGTACTTACAGAAAATCGAGAATCTGCCTATAATATATCAAAATTAGGATACAAAACAGTAACCATAAATGGTGAATATTTTGCGGCTAAAGGTGGCACTGTTGTAATTGATATCAATTCAAAGATCTCAAAACTTACAAAATTAATTTCAATGAGTAGTGATATTGATGGTCTATTCCAATCTATCAACTTGATTAAAAATTACCTACTACAGAAAAAACATTCTTTGAAAAAATTAGAAGTTTTAATTGAATCATATAAAGAAAGACTTTTAATTTCAGAGAAATCTTTATCCAAAACAAATGAGAATTACTCCAATTTGAAATCAAGCATTGTTTCTAAAAAGAATCTAAAAGAACAACTAGCAAAAAGAAATTCTGAATTAACTTCAAGAAATATACATATTGAATCAGAAATAATTACAACCAAATCTCACATTGAATCATTGAATGAACGTATTTTCATTGTCGAGAAAAACTATGCTAGTGGCGAGCAAGATCGTATTGCAAGCGAGTTGTCTAGAATTAATGTAAAGAAAGTAGAAGTTGAGAAACTATTTACAACAATTATGAATGAATTTCGTGACAAATCTTCTCATCTAACAATACTAGAAACTCAAGTTAGTCAAAAAAAGTCTCAATCTAATAGACTTGATGATGAAGAACATTCTCTGAAGTTAGAACGCCAAGAATTGGAAACAAAGATTCAAGAATTAGAAAAACAAATAGAACCAAAAAATAAGGTTCTTGTAAAATTAAGACAAAAAGAACAAGATCTTATATCCACTTCTGGTTCATCTATTGGGGAACTCAAAGTATATGATGACAAACTTAAAATTTTATCTGAAAAGAAAACTGAGATAATACAACAAATCAGCACATTAGAACGCCAATCTGATTCATTGAATCACGATTTACATGATTTACAAGAAAACGAATCTAAATTAAAGCGAATTATTTCTACTTTTAGATTTGATAAAGACATGGAGATCTTTAATGTTGAACCTATTGTTCAAGGGCTGAGTGCTGAATTAACTTCCCTAAATTCACTAAACGCAAAGGCACCTGAATTGTATCTTGAAGTATCTTATGGATATCGTTCAATGTCCACAAGAAAGAATTCTCTTGAGGAAGAAAAAAATGCAATTATAAAATTCCTTGAAGATGTTGACAAAGAAAAACGACAAACATTCTTGAATGCATTTGATACGGTTGATAAAGAAATTCGTTTGATATTCAATAAAATGACTAATGGAAATGCTTGGTTAGAATTACAAAATGAAGATGATATATTCAATTCTGGAATTTCTTATTTGATTCAATTCCCAAATAAACCAAAAAGAGAATCTACATCAATTAGTGGTGGTGAAAAGACATTGGCTGCAGTTGTATTTGTACTTGCACTTCAAAAGTTAAAGCCTTCTCCATTTTACTTGTTTGATGAAATTGATGCGCACCTTGATGCACCAAATTCTGAAAAACTTGCAAAGATTTTAGAAGAACGTTCTAAAGAAAGTCAATTCATTTTGGTGTCTCTAAAAGAATCTGTTATACAAAAATCAAAACTGATCTATGGTGTTTATCCAAAGAATGGCGTTTCCCATATTATTGTTTACAAAGATAAGCGAATGCCATCTGTCCGAACTTCCTAGTCTAGTTTTACATAACATGCAGCATAATGCTCATCATCGACCTTTTCTAAGTTAGGCTCTTCTTTACATTTCTCTATAACATAAGGACATCTTGCCCTAAATCTACACCCCTGATACACATCCACATCTGATGGTTCATTTATTCGAATTTTCTTTTCTCTGTGAAGATTTTCAGGATCTGGTTCTGAAATTGCATCAATTAGTGCTTGTGTGTATGGATGCTTTGGGCTTGTCAGAACTTGGTCAATTGGTCCCATTTCTACAATTTTACCAAGATACAAAATTCCTATTCTTTGACCAAAATATCTGGCTGTTGCCAAATCATGAGTGATATAGATGAATGAAATACTATATTTTTTCTGCAATTCCTGCATTAATTCAAGCATCTCTGCTCTAATTGACACATCCAACATTGAAACCGGTTCATCTGCTATGATTAGTTTAGGTCTTAGTGCCAACGCTCTTGCCAAGACTACTCTCTGTCTTTGTCCTCCTGATAACGTATGAGGATATTTCTTTACCATTTCTTCAGCAGGTTCTAATTTTACTTCATGCAAAACTTCAATCACTCTTCTGAATCTTTCATCTTTATTTCCAACATTATGTATTTCAAGAGGTTCAGAAACAATGCTTCCAATTCTCATTCTTGGATTGATAGAGTCATAGGGATCTTGGGGGATCATCTGACAGTTCATTCTGATTTTTTTTAAATTCTTTTGTTCATTATTGATTTCTTGATCTTCGAAAAAAATTTTTCCAGAATCTGACTCAATTGACTTTAGAATTAATTTTGCAATGGTTGATTTTCCAGAACCTGATTCGCCAGCCAGTACAAAAACTTCGCCTTTTTTAAGCGAAAATGAAACATCGTCTACTGCTCTGACTGTAGTAGTTTTTGAACTAAACAATCCTTTTTTTGTGAAATATTTTTTCAAATGTTCTACTTTGAGTATTTCTTCCACTGATTTTTGATGCATGAAGGAGTATATCAAGAAGTATAGTTTGTGCGTAAAAAATTGGGATAAAATATTTATGTTGAAAAAAGTCGATTTTAGTACTTGAGTAATACCATTCAAAAAAATCTAGATTACAAAAAATATGTAGTATCTACTAAACTTCAATATTTTAAACCACATGCTACTAAAATTGAGAAAACATTTGCTGAAGAAATATCCTCTAGTTTGAATAGAGATTCTAAATTTATCGATCCAAAGTACTTTTATGATAAAAAAGGCTCAGATTTGTTTGAAAAAATTTGCTCTTTGCCTGAATACTATCCTACCAGAACTGAAATTTCTATTCTGAAACAACTACAGGATGAATTACCCTCTTATCTTGATGAAAATTTTCGATTAGTAGAACTTGGAAGCGGAACATCTGTAAAAACCAGGCTGATTCTTGATATTTTAGTAAAATTACAAGATACTACAGAATATTTTCCAATAGACATCTCTGAGATTCTTACGGAAAGCTCTGAACAATTATTGAAAGATTATGATGGTTTGCATATAACAGGCCTTATTGACACTTATGAAGGAGGTTTACAATTTCTTAAGAATTTTGATGATAAGAAAAATTTGATAATCTTTTTGGGTTCTAGTTTTGGTAATTTTTCTCCAAATGATGGTTGTGAATTTTTAAAGAAAATAAACTCTACAATGAAGTCAGGTGATCTCTTTTTGATTGGACTGGATTTGGTAAAGGACTCATCTGTTTTAGAGTCTGCATATGATGACTCACAAGGTATAACCGCAGAATTTAATCTAAACATTCTTTCTAGGATTAATGATGAGCTTGACGCAGATTTTTCTTTGAAAAACTTTTCACATTACGCAATTTACAATGAAAAGAAACAAAGAGTTGAGATGTATCTAAAATCTCTTGTAAATCAATCAGTTATAGTGTCAAAATCTAATCTTTTATTGAATTTGGAAAAAAATGAATTAATCCATACTGAGCATTCACATAAATTCACATTGTCTCAGATTAGTGAACTACTTGATAGTACGGGATTCCAAATTAAACAAACATGGTTAGATGATAACAAGCATTTTTCACTAACCTTGGCATCAAAAAATTAGATGTCTTCTGCACATCTAAAGCCTGAGAATAACCATCTCTCATCTAATCTGAAGAAATTCCTGTAACTTCCTCTGATTGACATCTTTGGAGTTCCAAATGAACCTCCTCTCAAAACTTTTTGGTTTGTAAACCATTTGTCATTATATTCATCAAATCCTGTTCTGAATCCAGGGTACCCCGTAAATTCTGATGATGTCCATTCCCATATATCGCCAATCATCTGCTGACATCCTGCAGGGCTTTTTCCAGCTGGATAAGAACCAATTTCGGCTTGTGCCCAAAAATGTGATTCTAGTAGATTAGCTTGGGTTTCTTTTGGTTCTTCATCTCCCCATGGAAATATGGTCTTTTCCTGTCTTTCTTCATTCCAACAACAGGCCTTTTCCCATTCAGCTTCACTTGGAAGTCTCTTACCTGCCCACTTGGAATATGCAGCTGCTTCGTAAAAGCTAACATGACAAACAGGTTCATTTGGATTTATCTCTCGTTTTCCTAAAAAGTCTTGAACATACCATTGATCCTCTTTAACCCAATACATTGGTGCCTTCCAATTATTCTCTTTGACTTTTTCCCAACCATCTGATAACCAAAACTTGAAATTTTCATAACCTCCATCTTCAATGAATTTTAGATATTGTCCATTTGTAATTGGATAAACATCAATTTTGTAATCATTCAGGTAAACTTTGTGTTCGGGTAATTCTATATCATAGGAATAATCTGTTCCGTTATATCCCATGGAATATAATCCTCCTTTTATTGAAATTGACTTTTGTTCCACTTGAGAAGCTTGCGGTCTTGGAATTTTCTTAACAGGTTTGTAAACATCAGCTAAAAGATGTTGTAGATCATATGTCAAAAGCTCTTGATGCTGACATTCGTGATGAAAAGCCATTGTTAAGAGATACTTTGCCTTTTCATCTACTCCAAAATTGATAAATTCTCTGACTCTAGTGTTTATTGTTTCAAAATATTCCAAGATTTGATCCACTGTTGGTCGTGAGGCTATTCCACGTTTTCCTTTATCATGAGGTGTACCAAATTGCTGATAATAGGAATTTAGATATTCAGAAAATTCCTTGGAGTAAAATTGGTAATTTGGATTGGTTTTACTCATCACAACTTCGTATAGCCAACTTACGTGTCCAATGTGCCATTTTGGTGGACTCGTGTAGAATGCAGATTGAACCCCAAAATCGTCTTTTTCTAGTGTTTGAACTATCTCTAGTGTTCGTTCTCTAGTTGTGTTGAATATTTCTAAGAGGGATTTGGATGATTTTTGAGCTGAAACTGTTGCCATTAGCAATCCCAAGAATGATTCCACTTTATAGTTTATTCAATATCCCCTTGCAAAAATTGGAACAGAAATACTCTGTTCCTGACAGTACATGCACTTCTCATCTGTATTTCCACTACCAAATGGAATAACTCTGATGTCTGCTCCTGTTTCCTCTTTGATTTTTTCTTCACATTCTAATTTTCCACACCAAGGAGCGGTAAAGAAACCTCCTTTCTCAATTTTTGATTTAAATTCATTATAGTCTGAAATCACATACGAATTTACATTTGCTTGTTCTCTGGCAGTTTTTAACATGGCTATTTGGATTTCATCTAAAATTGTAGAAATTTTTTCAATTTCAGTAAAACCCAAACTTGACTTTTCACGATTGTATCTTTTTGCAATGACAACACTTTGTTTTTTTACATCTTTAGGACCAATCTCAATTCGTATAGGAACTCCTTTTAGTTCCCAATCATTGAATTTGTATCCTGGAGATAGTTCACTTCTATCATCAACATGAACTCTAATTCCTTTTGACTCTAGCATTTCTCTAATCTCTTCTACTTTTGGTAATACCATGTCTCTATCATCTCCCTTCTTGTATATTGGCACAATTACAACTTGAATCGGTGCAATCCTTGGTGGTAGGACAAGACCTTGATCATCTCCATGAATCATAATCATTGCCCCAATCAGCCTCCAAGAAACCCCCCATGAAGTTTGCCATGCAAAATGTTCTACATTATCTTTATCTGCAAATTTTACCTCAAATGGTTTTGAAAAATTCTGTCCTAGAAAATGTGATGTTCCCATTTGTAGTGCCTTTCCATCGGGCATAATTGATTCCATAGTAGTTGTATATACTGCTCCTACAAACTTTTCTTTCTCACTCTTATTTCCTGTTGTTACTGGGATTGCTAGTTCTTCTTCAACAGTATTTTTATAAATCTCTAAAATTTTCATCACTTCTTCTTCTGCTTCTTCTCGTGTTGCATGAACTGTATGACCTTCTTGCCACAAAAATTCTGATGTTCTGAGAAATGGTTTTGTTCCTTTAATTTCTGCTCTTAGTGCAGAATTCCAAAAATTCATCTTTAATGGTAAATCTCTCCAACTTTGAATCCATTTGGAATACATTGTGTATGCTAATGTTTCAGATGTTGGTCTTAATGCCAGTCTGTCTCCAATTTCATTATCTCCTGAATGAGTTACCCAAAATACTTCTGGGTTGAATCCTGCAAAATGTTTTTGCTCTTTTCCTAATAGTGACTCTGGAATTAATATCGGCAGAAATCCATTTCTGATTCCATTACTTGCAAATTTTTTATCAAATGTATTTGTTAATGATTCCCAAATAGAATACCCATCTGGTCTAAGTACAATTAGTCCCTTAACTGGGGCATAATCTGCAAGTTTAGCTTTTAGAACTATTTGCGTATACCATTCACTGAAATCTTCTTTTTTTGAAACTGTAATTCCAATGTCTTCTTTAGTCAAACTAAAATTCAAAGAATTAATTTAACTAATGAGCCTTTCGTGAGAATTTTGATATTTTAGATTTGAGTGTTAAAGAGGGTCTCCTTTGCAAAGCACTTTACCCATGACTCTGCTTTGGAAATTTGGACACACAAAACATTGGATAAATTGAATATCTTCTTTTAAAACTGGGCACTCGACATACTCTAGTTTCATTCTTTTGAGCATTTTGGGGCTAACTCCTTTTAGCTTTAACTTCCCTTTCTCATCCATCATTCCTGATTCTTTTAGTTCTTCTTTCACCTTATCTGGAAGTTTTTGTTTTTTTTCTGTATCTTTAATATCAACTTCGTATTTGTGTTCTAATTCACCCATATTACATTCCTTGACATTAGGTGATTTATTACTAGCGTTTTTCAGATCTCAAAAAAGTTTAAACTTTAATATAATTAGCAATTTTTTTTAAATTAGAAACTAATTGCTAGTAATTTTTGACGTT
>CATMRH010000051.1 GCA_950073955.1 uncultured archaeon
CTGGAGTTCAGACGTGTGCTCTTCCGATCTATGCTTGATCTAGACATAACATTAGAGAAAATCAAAACCGCAGCCAAATTTATCAATAGATTAGGAACAGACAAACTCATTGTATGTTCAGGCAGACAATATGCAGAAACACCAATTGAAAAATTCTGTGAGATGTTAGATTCTAAGAAACTTGTTGGAAGATTCATGCCAGGAACTTTGACAAATCCTTCATTGCCATATTACATTGAACCAAAATTAGTCTTAATTTCAGATCCACAAGTTGATGAGCAAGCAATTACAGAAGCAACTAATGCAGGAATTCCGGTCATAGGAATTGCAAATACCGATAACATTACATCAAAACTGGATGTAATTATTCCAGCAAACAATAGAGGAAGAAAAGCTCTAGCAACAGTTTACTGGTTATTGGTACGTCAAATTCTCATTGAAAGAGGAGAACTAAAAGAAGATGAACCAATGAAACTTGAAATCGATGATTTTGAAACAAAGATTATAGAAGAGGAAATCGATTAAATCAATCAAAATTCCAAAGTGTTTACTTGAAATCTAAAGCTTCTGCGCCAGGGAAAGTTATTCTTTTTGGAGAACATTTTGTAGTATATGGGGTAAAAGCAATCCTTTGTGCAATCAACAAGAGAGTTACCGTTACGGCAGAGAAGATTGAAGGAGAGAAAATTTCTATCAAATCAAACATAGGAAATTTAGTTTTAGAACCAAACAAGCCTGTTTCAGAAATTAATTCCCCACTAAAACCATTTTATTATTTAGCAAATAAAATGTTACAATCACAAAATCAAACCACAGGAATTGAAATTATAGTAGAATCAGACATTCCAATTGGAGTAGGTTTAGGTTCATCATCTGCGTGTTGTGTTGCAGGTGCTGCAGCAATTTCTAGATTATTTGTAGAAACACCCAAAGAAGAAATTCTTAAACTTGCAATTGCAGCTGAAAAAACAATTTTTCAAAACACATCAGGAGCAGATTGTACTGTTTGTACATATGGAGGCATTATGGAATACGATAAGAAAAATGGATTTACCAAAATAAAATCTGAGCCTGATTTTCATCTAGTAATTGCAAATTCAAACATAAAACATTCTACAGAATCAGTAGTTGCTGGAGTAAAGCAATTCAAAGAAGAAAATGAGGTGGAATTTTCCAATTTATGTAATGACGAATCAAAGTTAGTTGAAGATGTTTTGAAGTTATTGAATAATAATAGCATCAAAGAATTGGGTCAAAAAATAATTCAGAATCAAGTGTATCTTGAAACAATTGGAGTTTCAAATGAAAAATTGAGAAACATGATCCAAGTAGGGCAAAAATCATCATTTGGGGCAAAAATTACAGGGGCAGGTGGAGGTGGATGCATTTTTTCCTTGACAGATGAATCAAATTTGGAGCATTCCATCAATCAATTCAAAGATAAGAATTACGAATGCTTTTCAGTAAAAATTGATTTCAAAGGACTGGATACTTTTTAATTAACTACACAATTTGGAACAGCATGATTCTAATAAAATTAGGTGGTTCAATTATTACAAATAAAGAAAAACCATTATCAGTTAGAAGAAAAACAATAAACAAGCTTGCTAAGAGTTTAAAGAAAATTAATGAACCAATGATTATTGTTCATGGTGGTGGTTCCTATGGACATTATTGGTCTGTAAAATATAATATGCATACTAAAGAAAAAAAGTACGACCTTAGAGGAGTTGCAATTGTAAAAAATTCAATGATTGAATTAAACAAGATCATTTTGGATTCATTGTTAAAAAATAAATTGAATCCATATTGTCTTCCACCAACAGATTTCATGTCAGGAAATAAACCGATTTCAAAAAAAGTTAAAGAGATTGAAAAAATTGCTAAATCAGGCTTAATTCCAGTCACATACGGAGACGCATTATGGTATGGTCAGAAAAAAACATACATTTTATCGGGTGACAAGGTTATGACTCATCTTGCAAAAATTCTAAGACCAAGACTTTGTATTTTTGTTCTAAATGAAGATGGATTATATTCTGATCTCAAATCAAAAAAATTAATTTATGAATTAAGAGATAAGCGTTATTTAATTTCAGAAAACAAGATGGATGTTACTGGTGGAATGACTAGAAAAGTTGAGGAAGCCTTAAAGATTTCAAAAATTGGAATGAATGTTTTTTTTGTAAATGGCAATAAACCTGAAAGAATTTTGAAAGCAGTTAGGAACAGGAAATTTAAAGGAACATTATTTAGAGGAAAAAGAAATGTCTGAAGAATTTGTAATTTTAGTTGATGAGAATGACAATCCAATTGGTACTGAAGAAAAAGTAAAGTGTCATTTGCCAGATGGAAAACTACACAGAGCATTTACTGTTTTGTTGTTTGATAAGGATGGCAATCTAGTGCTTACAAAACGAGCAAAAGAAAAGATGTTGTGGCCAGGTAATTGGGATGGTACATTTGCAAGTCATCCGAGAGAATCTGAAACTTATGTATCATCAGGGGAAAGAAGAATGCCAGAAGAATTAGGAATTGAAGGAAAATTAGATTATTTGCACAAATTTGAGTATCATGTGCCTTACAAAGATGTAGGTTCTGAAAATGAAATTTGTGGAACATTGATTGGAATAATCGATAAAGATTCAGAACCAAAAGAGATTGAGGGAGAAATAGATGAAATTAAGTGGATTTCTGCAAAAGAATTACTTTCAGAATTAAAGATAAATTCTCAAATTTATTGTCCTTGGATGCTTATTGCTTTAGAATTACTTGACAAATCTGAGCAATCCATGCTTGAAAAGCATGGAAACGTCTTATCTACATGGATGAATAGTGAAGTTCGTGAGGGATTGAATGAAGCAATCAAGACTCATCTATCGAAAGACAAGTGGAGATTAGTAAATGAAAAAAATTAAGCATATTGAAAAAAATGCAAAAATAGTAAACAAGTATCTAAATTCAAAACTAAAAGGAAATCCAAAGAAACTCTATGATGCAGCAGCACATCTGATTGTTCATGGTGGAAAAAGACTTAGACCATACATGGTAATTAGAAGTTGCCAGATTTTAGGAGGAAAAGTTTCCAATGCAATGCCAGCTGCAAGTGCAGTAGAAATGGTTCATAACTTTACTTTGGTTCATGATGATATCATGGATAATGATGAGATACGTCATGGAGTTCCAACTGTTCATAAAAAATTTGGAATGCCAATTGCGATTATTGCTGGTGATGTTTTATTTTCAAAAGCATTTCAAATAATTACTGAATCAAAGTTATCAGCAAATGCCACAACCAAATTAGTTTCTAGACTAGCCAAAGCATGTGTAGATATATGTGAAGGTCAGCTGCTTGATGTAAAGATGGCAGACGAAAAGAAAATTCCAACCCAAACAGAGTACATTACAATGATTTGTAAAAAAACTGCAGCATTATTTGATGTATCTTGTGCAATGGGAGCTATTTGTGCTACAAACAAATCTAATGACATTTCAAATCTCTCATCATTTGGAAGAAACTTGGGAATTGCATTTCAGATAACTGATGATCTCATGGGAGTAATGGGAGATCCCAAAGTTACAAAGAAACCTGTTGGAAATGATCTTAGAGAAGGTAAAAAATCACTTCCAATTCTAATGGCAATAAAATCAGCTAAAGGCAAAAACAAAAAAACAATTCTAAAGGCATTTGGAAATTCCAAGGCAACAAGAAATGATCTAAATAAGGCGGTAAATGTGATTCGCTCTCTTGGAATTGAAGAAAATGTTAGAAAGCAGGCTCTAAAATATGCAGAGAAAGCTGAAAAATCGTTATCAAGATACTCAGGCCCTGCTAAAATAGAACTAATTACATTATTAGATTTTGTAGTAAAGAGAAGTGTATAGTTACAATAGGTAGATCTAGAATGGATGAAGAATTAAAAAAGGAAATTAGAAAAATGGCTCTTCAAAATGCATTTGAGCATGGAGGACAAACTCAAGATAAAATAATTTTGGGAAAAATTCTTGGAACTAAACCGGAATTTAGAACTAAAGTAAAAGAAATTACAGGAAACATTTCTGAAATTGTTGCTAATGTGAATCAGTTATCATCTGAAGAACAGAAAAAAGAAATTGAAGAAAACTTTCCAGAAATTTTAGTACCTAAAGAAAAAATTGAAGGAAGAGTAGGCCTTCCAGAATTAGAAGGTGCAGAACAAGGAAAAGTTGTTACAAGATTTACTCCTGAACCAAATGGATATCCACACATAGGTCATGCAAAAGCAGTTATCATTAGTTCAGAATATGCAAAGATGTATGGTGGAAAATTTATTCTAAGAATGGATGATACAAATCCAGAAGTAGAGAGAATGGAGTATCATGCAGCCATCAAAGTTGGGTTAGAATGGTTGGGAATTGAATGGGATGAAGAAAAGCAGACTTCAGATGATATGGAAATATTTTATGAGAAATGTATAGAGTTAATCAATTCTGGAAGAGCTTATGTTTGTACTTGTAAAAGAGACAACATAAGCAAGAACAGAAGAGAAAGAAAAGCATGTAAGTGCAGTATGGGAGATATTGATAAAAATAATAAAAATTGGGAAAAGATGAAAGAAAAATTCAAACCTGGTGATGCAATTGTAAGATTCCGTGGAGACATGAAAGCAGATAATGCAGTCATGAGAGATCCAGTATTGTTTAGAATTATTGATGAAAGTCATTACACGTTAGGCAAAAAATATAGAATTTGGCCTAGCTATGATATGTCAGTAGCAATAGAGGATAGTATTAGTGGAGTCACACATGCATTGCGTTCAAAAGAATTTGAACTAAGAAAAGAGTTGATTTATGCAATATTAGATGCGTTAAACATGAGAAAACCATACCAGGGATTTTTCTCTAGGTTAGAATTCAAAGGAATGCCAATGTCAAAAAGACTCATCAAGCCTTTGATTGAAGAAGGTAAGGTTTCATGGTACGATGATCCAAGACTACCAACTCTTGAGGCACTCAAAAGAAGGGGAATTAGACCTGAAGCCATCAAAAAATTCATCATGTCATTAGGGTTAACCAAAGCAAATACTCTTGCACCATTTGATGCACTTGAAGCATTTAATCGAAAAGTTGTAGATGCTGAGAGTACAAGATTGTTCATGGTAAGCAATGCAAGAAAATTGACAGTAAAAAATTTACCAATCTCGTCAGTTGAAATTCCTAACCACCCAATTAATGACATGGGGAAAAGAAAAATTGAGATTGATGGAAATTTCTATATTTCTGGAGATGATGCGCAAAACATCAAACAAGGAATGCAGATTAGGCTTTTAGGATTAGGAAATGTTTCCATTACAAAAGAGGGTACAGAATTTGAAGGGGAGTTTATTGGAGATGGAGAAACAACAAACATACTAAAAATTCAATGGGTTTCACAAAAAACTGCACATGCGATTAAGATGATTATTCCAAAAGTATTATTCAATGGAGAAGAGTTTAACGAAGAAAGTTTGGAAGAATTAGATGTTTATACAGAACCACATTATCTACAACTAAAAGAAGGAGAAGAGATTCAATTTGTCAGATTTGGATATTGTAGAAAAGATTCACAGAATCAAGCAATTTTTACACACAAGTGATCAATTATGAAAATAGTACGATTGTTACATGGAAATAATGAAACATACGGTTTTGTTAAAGGTGACAAAGTAGCCACAAAAGACGAGATTATTTACCAAACAGGAATTCCAATTCCAAACAATGTAAAAGATTTTCTTTTTGATGGGTGGTATGATGAAATTAAAAACAAAATTAAAGATTTGCCATATGAAGAAAGTATTTCAAAATTCAAATTATTGTCACCAATCCCAAATCCAAACAAAATAATCTGTTTAGCATTCAACTATACGGACCATGCTGAAGAACAAGGACTTCAAGCACCCGAAGATCCTGTCATTGTAATTAAACCACGAACAACACTGACTGGTACTGAGTCAGATATCATATGTCCAGATTTTGTTTCACAGCTAGACTATGAAGTGGAACTAGCTTTGATAATTGGAAAAAACTGCAAAAATATCAGCATAGAAGATGCATCAAGTGCAGTTTTTGGATACATGATATTCAATGATGTCTCAGCGAGAGATATTCAATTCAAAGATAAGCAGTTTACTAGAGGGAAGAGTTTTGATTCATTTGCACCATGTGGACCATGGATTACAACAGCTGATGAAATCCAAGATGCTCAAAATCTAAAGCTAACAACCAAAATTAACGGAGAACTAAGACAAAATGCTTCTACAAATAAAATGTTCATTAAAATCCCAGAAATTATTTCAAAAATTTCCAAAGTCATGACTTTGGAGAAAGGGGATATTATTGCTACTGGAACACCAGCAGGTGTAGCATTAAGAAATCCAAATGTAGAATTTTTGAAAGATGGAGACAGAATTGAGATGGAAATTGAAGGTCTTGGAATTTTAAATAACACAATAAAATTTGTTAAATCAGATTAAGCTAAAGATTTCTTCATTAAATGAAATGAAATTCTATGTTCCAATGAATCAAAAAGTGGTAATTGTTCTTTAGTCAAAATTTGTATTCTTTCATAGCTTTTTTCAATACCATAATTTTGTAAAAAGGAAATTACTTGTAATGTAGTGCTTTGTGAGCCTGAAAACAATGTAACAATTAAAGTGTTATCAAAATGCTCAGAATCAGTAAGAATTGCAATTGATTCTTTGCCATCTATATTAGATTTAATAATTTTATTTTGTTCATAAAATGTAGATAGTGTAGCATCATCAACTGAAAGCCACCTCCAAGATTTTACATAGTGGGTATATAATTGACGATTTAAAAACTTCTCAAAGTGAATATTATAATTTGAATTTCTTTTTGGCATAAGAGAGTAGAAATTCCAAGTTTGAAATATATCATAATCTAAAGAGTTTGCCATAGTGATAGATGAAGTATTTTCAGTATCAATTAACATAAAAGAAAATGAGATATTCTTTTCTTTTCCTACGGATTCAGTATGTTTTACAAGTTTTGATGCAATTTTTTGTCTACGAAAATTTGGATCAATCCTAATTCCTTCAATCCAAATCTGATCTTCTGAGTAAAATGCATGACAAATTCCGACTGGAAACTGTTTTTCAAATAGGAACAAATTACCTTCAGATAACCAAGAATCCCAAACTTGATCTACATAGTCTCCCCAAGAAAAAGTATCTTTACAAAATTTCAAAATTGGAATTTTGTCTGAAGAATTTGCTTCTCTGATCATCATAGTCACTATATACAAAAAAATATTAAGAATGATCAGATAAAAACTGCATTGGGAAAAATTATAGTTGGTAAAATATCCGATATTCCTCCTAGAAAGATGATCAAGGTGTCTATTGATGGAAAAGATATCTTAGTTGCAAATATTGATGGTGAATATTGTGCAACAGATGATACTTGTACTCATTCAGGTTCTAGTCTATCGGAAGGAAAATTGGATGGATGTACAATTACATGTGGATGGCATGGAGCACAATTTGATTGTAAAACTGGAAAATTAGTTAAATTCCCGGCAAAAATTAGAGATTTGGCATCATACAATGTTGTAGTAGAATCAGACAACGTGTTTGTGGAGATGTAACTATATACCTCTAATTTTTAAGAAAAGGTGTAAAAAATGGCAGACGACGCTCAAAATAAAGAATCAATGAAAGGAGCAATTGAAACATTAAATCAAATTGCTTCCAATAATTCTACTCCAAAGACAATAAAAAAATCAATTTCAAATTTGGTTGTAGATTTGACTAAAGAAGAGTATTCATTGTCAGTAAGAGCAGCAAATACAATTAGTCTACTAGATGATGTAACACAAGATCCTAACATGCCTTCATAC
This sequence comes from uncultured archaeon, assembly GCA_950073955.1. Lineage (GTDB taxonomy): Archaea > Thermoproteota > Nitrososphaeria > Nitrososphaerales > Nitrosopumilaceae > Nitrosopumilus. Next base: position 7,877 of record CATMRH010000051.1, read on the forward strand.
GTTAGAACACAGTTATGGCAGGCAGTTTCGAAATTAGAAAGTATAAGAGAATAAATTCTCTCGTGTAGAAATAATATTATTGAAAATTGAAGAATATTTAGAAACACTTCCAAAAAATTTACTTAGTGGGGAAGATGTCCAGCTCCCAGAAAAATCTTTTAGAGAAATTTTCAAGTTTGCAGATATAGGAGAAAATGATATTTTTTATCATTTAGGTTGTGGTAATGAGATAGGAATTGAGATAGCAATAAATGAGTTCAAAGTAAAAAAAGCTGTAGGAATAGATAACAATCCTAAAAAAATTCAACACGCAAAAGAAATTCTTGAACAAAAAAATATTCAAGGACAATTAATTTGCAATAATATAGAAGAGTCAGACATCTCCGATGCTTCTGTGATTTTATTTTGGTTTACAGACGATAATTTAATTAATAAAATGTTAAAAAAATTTGAAAATCTAAAACCAGGAACAAAAATAATTACAATTTGGGGGCCACTTATAGATTGTCTTCCAGATAAAGTAAATTTTCCATACATTATCAACAAAGTACCATTCAAAAAAGCGCAAAATATGCAAGAGCAAGTATTAGCAATTTTTGGTGTTAAATGTATAGATTTTGTAACAGCATGGGAGTTTGCAGAAAGGTACACAAAATCCATTGGAACCCCTGAAGTTAGTAATGATCGATTTTTGACAATAATACAAACATTAGTAATTTGGATTAATGCAAAAAAACTAGGAGTGGCATGTGGTGAAGAAATTCCAGAATCTATTCAAACTTATATCAATATCATGAAAATGCATTTTGATATCGATTTTGAATATCTTTTAAAGGAATAATCTGTATAACCCTTTTATTTTGTTTTGAAGTGAAAAAAATATGGAGGCTAGAATTAACATCAATGTTTCTGCAATAGATTATGATAAAACAAGTAAAGCATTAACTCGACAGTTATCTCTTTTGGAAGAAATGGTTCACAGCAAGGAAGATTTTGCTATGACTGATTCAGAATTTGCTTTTGGTTGGCACTTTTTTGTATTAAGTGTAAACAAATCACTTGTTGAAAAATTGGTAGAAATAATGGGACCAGATTTTAACAAATTAAAGGGGAGAGGAGTTGAAAAGAAATTTCTCACATGGTTAACAAAGAACGTAGAGACAAAGTCTCCTCGATTCAAGCTTGCTATCAGAGAAGAAATGGAATCTAGTAAATTTGGTATTTTCTAAAAATTAGGTTATTTTACGATTTTTTTTACTTCTTTTTTCTTTTACCTGTTCCTCTACCTGAAGACATTGTACCTT
>CATMRH010000052.1 GCA_950073955.1 uncultured archaeon
CTCCAGCAAGTGGAATGATTGGGACTTTCTTCTTTTCAAATACCCGCTTTAATGAATAATCAATAAAGTTAGTAGAAAATATCAATGGCGATAAAGCTAGTGATACATAGCTGTTTGAATGTTTTAGCATAATCTCTAGAATGGAATTTACATAGATCAAGTAATTTTTAATTCCGTTTGGCTTTATCTTTAGCTGAAAGAATTCTAATTCAATCTTATCTTGTACTAGTCTTGGAATAATCTGATTAATTATCTTGGCTAGATTCATTAATTCTGATTTTTGTCTATAACAAACTATGATCTGAGTATCATAACCTTGTTTTATTGTCTCAAAAGAAGAAACTGCAGATATTTCGTCATATACTGCACAAATTGTTTTCTGATTTTGTGATTGATATGGAATTCCGCCCTTACCTTTATCTGAGAAAATACAGATGTATGCATTATTTTTTGTTAGATATGTATACAATAATTTGTCATAATCTTCTTCTGTTCCAGGACGGGATCCTAGATTTGATTTTTTTTCTATTATATTTGATGTTGCTGCAATCTCGACATCTTTTGTAAGAAATCCTTTTGATGAACCTTCAACTCTTACTAGAAATTTTTCACCCTTTAAGAGTAGGTTGCCACCTACTGATGTGATCTCTGAAACAATATCCTGAAAATTATTTTTAATGTGCCTTGCTATTGCAATTTTTTCAATCCCAAAGAGTAAATTGATGGCAGATGATGCAAATACAGGATCGTTTGCATCAACCAAAACTATATCGCCGTCGCGTTTTACGGATTTGAACTGTTGATTTTTCATCTTGAGAATTTTTTTGATATTTGTAATTAGCTGCGGAATTTTATTTTTTGAAAATATAGTGGGAAATACTACAACATATGATATTTCATCCATCTTTTCTATTTTGAAATCTACTTGTTTATAATTTAGGATAGAATTTCGGGTAATCAATATAAAACAAATACTTTAAATGAAAATATGACAAAATTTACACAAGAACAAGTAGACGATCTTAACTCAAGAATAAAGACTGCTGAAGAGGCACTTGAATGGGCTTCAGATAATCTTCATCCCAAAGTCGCAAAAGCATCAAGTTTTGGTGCAGAAGATTCAGTAATTATGGATATTATGCTAAAGATTAACCCAAAATTTAGATTCTTTACATTAGATACTGGAAGACTACCACAAGAAACCTATGACATTATGGATGTTGTAAGAAAAAAATACAATATTTCAATTGAAGTATTATTTCCTGACGCCAAAGAAGTTGAAGATATGGTTAGAGAAAAAGGAGTGAATCTATTCTATGAAAGTGTGGAGAATAGAAAACTGTGTTGTGAAATTCGTAAAGTACATCCAATTAATAGAATATTGAGTACATTAGATGGTTGGATTACTGGACTGAGACGTGATCAAACTAAAACTCGAGAAGATGCTACAATTTTTCAACTAGACCATGGACATGGTGATATTCTAAAAATTAATCCAATAATTGATTGGACTTGGGATCAAATTCAAGAATATATCAAAAAAAATAATCTACCACAGAACAGTCTTCTTGCCAAAGGTTATCCAAGCGTTGGTTGTGAGCCTTGTACAAGGCCTATAAAACCTGGAGAAGACCTTCGTGCAGGAAGATGGTGGTGGGAAGAAGGTGGAAACAAAGAGTGTGGCCTTCATATAGACCATAAGTAGAGAATTTTTGCATGTCAGAAAATAGTTCAATTAAACCACACGGTGGGGTATTAGTTAACAGAATTACTAAAGCTGATCCTACTGGACTATTCTCAATTACAATTAGTGAGGATCTTGCAAATGATGTTGAAAATATAGCAGACGGAATTTTTAGCCCTCTAGAGGGATTCTTGGGACAACAAGACTTTGAAAGCGTTGTTTCACGAGGAAGATTAGCAAATGACTTAGCTTGGACCATTCCTATTGTACTTGACGTTGATGAACAAACTGCTTCTAAAATGAAAGAAACAGGAGATGTACTATTACAAAATCCTCAAGGAGTTGGTGTTGCTATATTACATGTTGAGGAAACATATTCTTTTGATAAAGAAAAGACTGTACAAGGAATCTATGGAACAACTGACTCTGCTCATCCAGGTGTCGCAAAGACAATGTCAATGAAGGATTTTCTGGTAGGTGGGAAGATTGACTATATTCAAAGACCTGAAGAGACTGAGATTAGAAAACATAGACTAACTCCCATCCAAACAAGAGAAGCCTTTGCACAAGCAGGATGGAAGAAGATATGTGCATTTCAAACTAGAAATCCTCCTCATGTAGCACACGAAATGCTACAAAAGACAGCAATTACAACACGTGATGGAGTATTTGTTAATCCAATTATTGGGAAGAAAAAGTCTGGTGACTTTGTTGATGAGGTTATTGTAAAGTGCTATGAAACTATGATAAAATTATACTATCCAGAAAACAGATGCCAACTTGGAACTCTACATACTGAGATGAAGTATGCTGGTCCAAAAGAGGCAATTCATCATGCAATTATGAGACAGAACTATGGATGCACACACATCATTATTGGAAGAGACCATGCAGGTGTTGGAAAATTTTATGATCCATTTGCTGCACAAAAAATCTTTGGTGACTATCCAGAATTAGAAATTTCTCCAGTATTTTTCCCACCATTCTTCTATTGTAAAAAATGTCTTACATACACAACCCCAAAGGCATGTCCACATGACGATGATGCAAAAGAGCAGATTAGTGGAACTCAACTAAGAGAGATGATTCAAAATGGTCAGTCTCCCTCTGAATTTATTCTAAGACCTGAAGTAGCAAAAGTAATTTTGGATCATCCAAAACCTTTTGTTGATTAGATATTTATTCAATCACACTTGTTCAAGTCTGTGAAGTATCTATTTGCAATAGTTTTGCTTGCAGGATTTTTTTTCACTCCAGCATTTGCTCAAGACGTGAATAATCCCTCAGTAATTATTGATCTTATAGAAATTCCTGCAGAGGAATTTAACATAGTTTTACGTGATACACCAATCATACCACTTGATGATGTTCATGGGATTAGCTGGCAAGTAACCATTGATAACAATCTACTTTATGCAAATCCAAATGGAGATGCTGTCCTTAGAATATATAATCAAGATCATTCAGGAACAGAATTTATTGAAGTTGGAATGGGCTCACAACCTGACAACAAGTCATGGGTTGCAGTTAAGACTCCAAAAGAGGGATACATTGTAGTTTTTAGAGATTTGGATAGGGGGTGGTATCCCGAGGCAAAATTTCTCATATCTTACACTGATAGAGCCGGACTGACTGTTAACAATGGAGGAAGAATTGTAGTTACAAATCTGGACATTGATCTATTTACAATTGATTCTTATTCTGTTCATGGAATGGAGGGTTCTACTGATCCCCCTGCAGTAAATTCTGGAAGCATGATTGTAGAGTTTCTGTCAGGCGATCCTGCAGAGAATATCTTTGCTTTGTATCCATTTTTTCTTGCAATAGGTCTTTTTGCTATAGTTGGAGTATTGGTTCTAACTAAGAAGCGTTCTTAGACTTGTAATATTTGCAACTTTTTTTGATCTTACATACGTTACACATTGGCGAAATTGGTTTGCAGATATTTTGACCAAACATAACAAAAGTATCATTAATTTCAAGCCAGTATTTTTTTTGAATTTTCTTCATTAATTCTTGTTCTGTATCTTCTGGATTTTTTGTATCTACAAGTCCTAATCTGTTTGAGATCCTATGAACATGAATGTCAACTGGAATTGCTGGTTTATCGTATGCATACACTAGAACACAGTTAGCGGTCTTCCTTCCAACTCCTGGTAACTGAACCAAAGTATCCAAGTCATCAGGAACTTTTCCTTTGTATTTTGTATGAATAATTTTTGCAACTTCAATAATCCTTTTTGATTTTACATGATAGAAGCCAATTGATTTTATTATCTTCTCTACGTCCTTTATCTTGGCGTTTGCAAGTTCTTTTGGATTTTTGTATTTTGAGAACAATACTTTGACTATTTTTGTTGTAGTTTCATCTTTGGTTCTTGCAGAAAGAATTGTTCCAATTAGTATGCTAAATGGACCCGTTTCAGCCTCGTGAAGCGCATTAAGTGCTGTCATTCTAGGTGGTTTTACAGAATTCATGGTATCTATCATATCACGAAGAATTTTTTTCATTTTCATTTGAAAGACTACGTACAAGTATTATAATTGTAATAACAAGAAATTTCATTGGATCTTACAAGAGAAGAAGAATCTGCACTAAAGGGCGAACAGGGAGAAGTTATGCAGATGGCATACAGAATTTTAGTTGCTACAGGTGAGGCAACAGATGCTGAGAAACTAATACCAATAGAATGGGCTCATCTAGCTGGTGTAAATTATAACACAATTGGTGATGCAGGAGAAGAGTTTCTATCAGGTATCAGTAAGGAAGCTAGGGTTAAAGTAAAAACAACTCTGAATCCAATGGGATTTGATATTGATAATGTATCAAAGTATGGATTAGATGAGAATTTTATCTCTAAACAGCTATCAATTAGAAATTCATATGAAACCATGGGAGTTACTCCGTCATTTTCTTGTATTCCTTATGAAATTTTTGATATTCCAAAAGAAGGAACTCAAGTTGCATTTGCTGAAAGTAATGCTGCAATTCATGCAAATTCGTATGATAATCTAAAGACAAACAAGGAAAGTGCATTTAGTGCACTTGCTAGTGCACTTACTGGAAAAAGTCCCTACTCTTCATTACGAAAAGAAGATACTCCAAATGTTACAATTAGAATGAAAGTAAAAAATCCAAATGAATTGACATATGGAATGCTTGGATTTTTTGCTGGTAAAGTTGGAGATACTTCTGTAAACATTTCTGGTCTTGGAGAGATGGATAGACGTCAATGCAAAGCAATGTGTGGAGGAATGGGAACATCAGGAACTTGTGCAAAGTTTCTTTTTGGAGAAGGAGATTCTGATTGTGAAAAAGTAGACTTTGATGAAAAAGAGATGCAAACTGTACATGATGAGCTAAACACTGCTGAGAAAGGTGATCTGATTACACTTGGTAGTCCTCAGTTGGGATTGGAAGAGATCTCTGATCTGGTTGGCAAACTCAAGGGTCGCTCTTTCAAAAAGAGATGTATGATATTTTGTCCTAGAACTGTAAAAGATCAAGCAAGAAAAATTGGTTACACCAATGAGCTTGAACGTGCAGGATGTGAAATACTTTCTGACTGCTGTACTTGTCTTACTCCATTGATTAACAAAGATGATGTTGATGTTGTAACTACAAATAGTATCAAGGGAGCGTTCTATCTTAAAAATTCTACTGGTGTAGATGTTAATCTAAAATCACTATTACAGATTGTTGAAGATGAGACAAGATGAAAAAAATACTTGTTGCAGGAAAAGTACAAGGCATTGTTTTAAAATCTGAAAAACCAATCAATTTTTTGGGTACAGTTGATAAAAAAACTGGAATTATAAGCGACAAGAATCATGATCTTTTTGAAAAGTCAATCAAAGATACTATTCTTGTGTTTCCTTCAGGTGTTGGTAGTAGTGTTGGAGCATATACAATTTATTCAATAAAGTCAAACAATACCGCACCTCTTGCAATGATTTGTCAAAAAGCAGATCTTACAGTAGTTACTGGTTGTGCATTGACAAATATCCCATTAATTATTATTTCTGATGAAGAATTTTCTTCTATTGAGAATGGAATGAAAATTTCACTTGATACAGATTCTTCTAATCCAATTCAGTATCAGTAAAATCTTCTTTTTGTGAATTCCCAATACCTGTTTCTTTAATCTGACTTTGTCCTGCAGGCAAAACACGAACAAAGTCATCTAGGCTTATTTTCTTAGTAATTTCTTCATAAATTTTTGAAAATTCCACTCTTATTTTTTTGGCAGCGTCTACCATCTCCGATCCATGTGGTTCAATTATTGCATAACAGATAGAATTTTTCTTAATTGTCTCTGGCGGGCCACATGTCAAGACGTAGTCATCTTCTTGTGGAATTATTCCTACAGCTAATTTGAGATTTGCAGAATTGATAAAATTTCGTTGTCCTTCTATTGTAAAAGAACCTTTGGGAAGAAATTCCCCACTTGGTGCAGATTTTTTTATCTGGTCTGGATTAACCCAATAAGCACTTACTCCATACATTCCCTCTTTCCATGCACGACTAAAGCAAACTGTAGCATGTGCAACTTCATTCATGCTTGTATCTGGTGCATCTTTTGCATCTTTTAAAATAAAAAATGGTGATCCATGAATATCTCCATGAAATATTTTGTCATTTTTTCCTAAATGTTTTCTAACTACAGCTGAGTTTGATGCTGCATCTCTTCCACCAATTACAAGGAACCCATCTGATGTAAAGAACCATCTGTATCTTTCATACCAGCTTTTCTTTCTAATTTCTGTAACTAGAATTAAATCCTGTTCAGATTCAGTTTTGTTTTGGAATTTTTCTAGCTTTTTCTCTGTTTCAGCTTTAATTTTTTCAATTGAAATTATTGCACCAGATTGTTTTTTTGCTTCATCAAATAGTACTGATGCAATTGATTGGAGTGAAGCTTTAGTGTTTATCTTAATTTTTTCATCTTGAATAACAATTAATGAAATTCCTTTTTCACTAACTAATTTTGCATTATGACTAGCCAAAGTTTCCTGTGCAGAGACATCTTCTAATGATGTTGTACCTTTTGAAACCATCTCAAAAAGAGAATTTGCAACATTTGTAATGTTCTTTGATCTTTCCTTGACTGTTTCAATTGCCTTTTCTTGCTCAGAAATTTGGGTTTGTAATTCCTTAATTTTCTTATCAGAACCACTAGATTGAATTGATTTTCCTTTTTCAACCAAGTCTCCTGTAAAGACTGTATCTAGTCCTTCGATGAAACTATTGACATTTGTTATCTCTCCTTCTAATTTTCCTAATTTTAATGGTAAAACTTCAGTTTTTTCATTTCTTACAATAATCGCATCATGGTTTCCTGATGAAACATCTGAAACAATCTTTTTTGTAGTTTCAAAAATTTTCTTTATTTCTTCATGAGTTAACAAATTTCCAATCTTTTTTGAATCAATATTCGCATTTCCAAAAATTCCCTCAACATATTTTTTTGGTAAACCTAAAGTTCGCCCAAACCATTTTCCGGCAACTAAATCTGTTGTTTTAAGGTCGTCAAAATCTGATTCTAACATGTTAAAAATATCTAATCCACTTTTTGGGGGCTGGGTATATTCTAACCCAACGCGTAGCTTTCTATGTCTTACATCTATAGAATGCTGTAATGCAAGAATCTTCATATCATTATTGCAGAGTAAAATATTTCCATCTCCAAAAAATTCGCCTACCAAAACAAACTCTTTCCCAAATCCCTCAAAAGTAAAATATGCAATTCTTTCTGAACCGATCTGTTCAATTTTTTTTAATTTTAACCTAAGAAGATCGCTTCTTAATCTTTTGAGTAATCTGTTTGGCTCCATCTGATCAATTTTTACTGAAGTAAGCCAAACACCGAATGTTGAAATCATCATAAAGAGATCACTTTTTTCAGTGTGATGAAGTTTGAAGAGAAGACTGTCTTTTGTAATTCCGTAAATATTGCTAACATAGTAGTCTTGAGCTTGATTTGAAATCTGATCTACCAAATACCGTAATTCTATTCCTGCTAGTGTCATAACCATGTATTTTGCGTCTAAAATTATACTCTTGCTATCATATGCTCAATCTTTGACCAAAGGTATTAAACATGGGTTGCTTGAGACACGCTAGAAATTTACTTGGCAAAATTCAAAAAGAAAAAATCTAAACCTACCTTTGAACCTGATAACTCTAAGAAAGAATCTGTTAAGGAAGAATCAGTTGATGTTCCTGAAACAGAAAAATTGGAGCCTGTTCCAGAAACTCCTTCAGGAGATCCCCCAATAAGTGAAGCTGCTAAAAGTGAAAAAGATAGGAAATTAAGTAAATTATTTTGGATGCGAATTGCTTTAGCTATTATTGCAGGAGCTGCAGCAACTTTCCTCTTTGAGGATATAGAAGGTGAAGAGAGGAGATGGACTTCAATTGCATTTATGATAATATTGTTTATTGGATCAATTGTAGTTGCAAAAAGTATGAAAATGCAATTGCCATCATCAGATAGAAAGAAAATTGTTACACAAGCTCTTGGGAGTTATGTCTTCCTGTACTTGTTCATTTGGATCTTAACTAATACAATTGTTAATGTAGGAACTGTATCCAATGGTATGCCATCACTACTTCCCTAATTTAATAAAGGAAAGAATGTAAATGTGGAATTACAAAACACCTGGAATTCCTGATGAATATTTTGAACGAACAGAAAATGTCCCCATTACAAAAGAAGAAGTACGAACTATTCAAATTAGTAAGGCACGACTAAAGCCAGGACAAACTGTTTATGATATTGGTTGTGGAAGTGGTTCAATTTCTATTGAAGCAGCATTTCAAGTTGAATCATCTGGTAAAGTATTGGCTATTGACTATGATGAAAATGCTATAGAATTAACTAAAAAGAATATGTACAAATTTGATCTTTCAAATATTTCTGTAATTTTTGGTAATGCTAAAGAAAAAATATTAGAACTTGAAGAAGCTGATGCAATATTCATTGGAGGAACTGGTGGAGATACAAAAGATATAGTTGAGATTTCTCAGAACAAACTAAAATCAGGAGGTAGAATAGTAATTGGCACAATATTGATTGAGACACTTTATTCAGTATTACAAATTCTAGACAAATTACAGTTTGAATCAGTAGATATTACTCAGGTAACTATAGCTAAGAGTAGAAAAACTAGTACAGGAACTATGATGCTTGCAAGAAACCCTGTAACTATAATTTCTGCTACCAAAGTCTAATCTAAATCTTGATCTGTGTGTTAAATACTCTGACGCCTATTCTATGTATTAGAGACACAAATGAAGAAACCAACCAACATATCTAATACATCAGAAGCAGTATCTCAAAATGTTCATCGCCATGATAAATGGCTAATAACACAACGCCAAAACCTATGTAGAAATTTTTAGTACTAGAATTTAATTTAGTACCATTTTAAATATA
>CATMRH010000053.1 GCA_950073955.1 uncultured archaeon
ATTGCAATATCTGCAAAGTCAAGACTTAGCATCATACCAAGATACTAAATTTCATCTTTTTTCTCTTTTTAAATATACATAAATAGAGATAGGTGTAAATCGCAACAAGATGAACAGTCGTACGTCGTTCGCGCTACTAGCCATTTTGGCTACAGTCGCTACTTTATCCATGTCATCAGCATATGCTGCTGGGGATGATTTCTACCAAGCAGGTACTATGTATCCTGAAGAAGCTAAAGCATTAGCACAAAAGATGCTGCTTGAAGAAATTCCAGTATCTGTTTGGACAGATAAAACAGATTATGATCACAATGACATGATTATGGTAACAGGTCAAGTAGCACACATATCTGGATTTGACATTACAGTTACCGTTGTAAGTCCACTAAACTCCATTGTTACAATTGATCAACTCACTGTAGCAGAAGATGGTAGTTTTGAGACTACTTTAAACACAGCAGGTGAAATGTGGAAATATGATGGTACCTACATCATTAAAGTAAATTATGGCAATGCTGACAAAAGTAACAAAGCTAAAGTTGAATTAACTGGTTCTGATTTGAATGAAACTCCACACTCAATACCACCAATGGACAAACAATGTAGTGTTAATGAAATATCTGCAGATAGTCATTGTATACAATACAGTATTTCAGGCGGAATGGTAACTGGTGCAACACTCAATACTAATGAAAATTCAATTATCATTAACATCAACGCTGAAGATGATGGAACATTAACAATAACTCCATCTAAAACAGTCCAAGACGGTATATTCATGGTACTGGTTGACGGAGAAGAATGGGATGATGTTGAAATTATTGGAAATGAAGTGACAGTTATGTTCCCAGCAGGAACTGAACTAATTGAAATTATTGGTACCTTTGTGATTCCAGAATTTGGTACAATTGCAGCCATGATTCTAGCAGTAGCAATTATCTCAATAATTGCAATTTCTGCAAAGTCAAGACTTAGCATCATACCAAGATACTAAAATCATAACTTTTTTTATTTTTTCATTTTTGATAGTAAAAGAGATATACAAACATGTGTTTGAAATCTTGTGGAAATCAAAATATTCTATGCTTTGATATCTTTACTAATAATTTCTACTGGAACAGTTTTTGCACAAGATACGCTGAATGTATCTTTGGTCAATGTTCAAACAGATGCGAACCACTATGTTGAAGGAGACATAGTTGTAATTTCAGGAGAGGTAGATCCTGTTATAGGTGGAGTAGACATTATAGTACAGATCTTCACGGAAGGTAATTTTATGGTACAGATTGCGCAACTAAAAGTAGCGCAAGATGGAACCTTTTCACACACAATAATTACAAAAGGTGAATTATGGCAGAAACAAGGAGATTACCTTGTGAGAGCTTCATATGAGATTGGTGGTGGAATTATTGCAGAATCTGAATTTAATTATACTCCAAAATCAGAGTCAATTGAAACTACAGACAGGTTTGTCGTTAGAGATGCTGGAAATCAGGGAACATTTGATGTAGAGTACACCATCAAAGGTGGTACCATTAAAGATATGATAGTAGATACTGATATTTTTGCAATTATAGTACAAATCGAGTCAACAGACCAGGGAACCATTTCATTAGATTTGCCTAGAGAATTCATAGGTGCTGAAAAACAAGATGGTAAAGATGATATTTTCATAGTTCTCATTGATGGAATACAAGTTGCATATCAAGAATCAGTAGCACATTCAGATTCCAGACTAATAACAATTAATTTTGAAGAAGGAGATTCAGATATTGAAATTATTGGAACTTATGTAGTTCCCGAATTTGGCACTATTGCAGTGATGATCCTGATTGCAGGCATCATAACAGTAATTCTAGTATCTAGAAACAAATTCCAAATTAAAGTTTAGTTTTTAGAAACAAAAGAATATTTTTCTTTATACGGAGAAACTGAACGAAGTTCTTTGACCACTTTTTTGAGAACACTAACTGTTTGTCCAATTTCTTTTTGATTATTAAAAATTCCAATTGTCAATCGTAAGGAACCAGTAATTTGTTCATGCGAAAATCCCATTGCTTGTAAAACATGTGAAGCTTTTTGTGTATTTACAGAACATGCAGAACCTGTGGATGCTGCAATTCCATACTCATCAAGTTTGATTATAAGATCCTCACCATTAACTCCAAGAAATGTAAAATGAGCATTGTTTGGTAATCTAGAATGAGGATGACCATTCAGAATTACTTCAGGAATTTCATTTAATACTTTTTCAACTAGAATATCTCGTAATTTTTTCATTTGAGAGATATTTTCGTTTAAATTATTTTTTGCAATTTCACATGCCTTTCCAAATCCAACAATGCTTGCAACATTTTCTGTTCCAGAACGCAATCCACCTTCTTGACCTCCACCCAAAATGACAGGAACAACATCAACACCATTTTTGATGTATAATGCACCTATTCCTTTAGGGCCATAGAGTTTATGAGAGGAAATAGACAGTAAATCTATACCTAATTCTTTGACATCAATTGGAATTTTACCAACTGCTTGAATGGCATCAGTGTGAAAAGGAACTTTTTGCTCATTACATATTTTAGAAATTTCAGAGATTGGTTGGATAGTACCAACTTCGTTATTTCCAAACATTATTGAGACAAGACTGGTTTTTTCAGAAATATGGTTTTTTAGATCTGAATATTCCACCATGCCAAAACGATCAACGGGAAGATAATCAATATCAAATCCATTTTGGGCCAGTTTTTTACATGGCTCCAAAATTGCATCATGCTCAATTAAAGACGTAATGATTTGACTAGATGGATTTTTCATAGATATTCCTCTTAATGCAGTATTGTTTGATTCAGTACCACCAGATGTGAACAAAATTTCAGAAGGTTCTGCATTAATTAGAGATGCAATCTGTTTTCTGGCTTTTTCAATTGCCTTGTGAGCTAATCTACCATAACGATGTAGAGATGATGGATTTCCATACTGCTCTTTAAGGTAGGGTAGCATTGAATTCAAAACATCTTCATGAATTTGAGTTGATGCCGCATTATCTAGATAAATCAATCCGCAATCACATTAATTTTTCCTGGTTTATATCCATCCTGATCAATTTCTACTGCAGAAAATCCAATCATCTTTAACTTTTTAGTAATTTCATTCAAAATGTCATCGTTAAATAATGATATCATAACTTTGTCAACTTCAATTTTTGCACTACCGTTAAGATCTCTAACTCGAACTTGTTTTACATTTGTAAGTTGTTTAACAATTGTTTCTCCAAATTCTATTCTAGTTAATTTCTCAGCTGTGACTCTTTGTCCCCAAGGAATCCTTGATGCCAAACATGAGTTTGATGGTTTATCATAGACAGATAATCCTACAGATTTTGCACATTCTCTGACTTGTAATTTTGAAAAGTTTGTTTCTACAAGTGGGCTCCTGATACCATTTTGTTTTAAAGCTTCAATTCCAGGTCTATAATCACCTAAATCATCCAGATTGGTTCCATCAACTATTACTCTAACATTGTGTTCCTTGGCTAATGCAATCAAATGATCTCCTAATTCCATCCTACAATGAAAACATCGGTTAGAATCATTTTTGGTAAATTCTTCATTTTCAAGTTCATTATAGTCCAAAAAGAGTTGTTTTATTCCTATTTCTCTGCATATTTGTTTGGCAGAATGAAGTTCTTCTTCAGACAGAGTCTTGTAATCAGCAGTAACTGCAATTGCTGAATTTCCTAATTTTTGAAAAGCAGCATATGCAACAAGTGCACTATCAACACCACCTGAAAGTGCAACAATTACTTTGTTTTTTGACTCAAACCAATTTACTAACTCATCCAGTTTTATCATTATGAGTCCTCTAGTTTTTCAATCTCTTTTCTTAATAATGATTCTGTCTCTTTAATTGATTTGTCAATTGTGTTAGAGACATTCTTCAAGTCATCAAATTCTATTTTAAAATCAGTTTTTCCTTTAAAGAAGGATTTTTTGTAATTTATTTGAAAAGATTTGCCATTCAAAGTTATAGAAATAGTATGAATTGTTCTAGGAACAATGAATCGATTAGACTCAGAAATTCGAATTCCCAAGGTACCAGTTTCAAGTACTAAGGTATCAACTATTTTTTCGACATTTTCATCACTACAAATTACAGATACAAGATTTGTAGGTCTTCCTTTCTTAGTAATTCCATGATAAATTGAAACGTCTTTTGCACCTTTTTCCATAATTTTTTCAATTAGATTTCCCAGAATTTCTCCTGAAACATCATCCACATTTGTTTCAAGGATCTTTACTGAATCAATATCAAAATTATTTCCAGAACCTCTAACAATTTTCAAAACATTTGAAAAAGTTTCAAAATCTTTTTTTCCTGCACCATAACCAATTGAGACTATTTTCATGGAAGGATAATATCCCATAGAATTATTTGTCAGATTTAATAAAATACAAGCACCAGTAGGAGTAGTAAGTTCTTCATTTGCAGAATTTCCTTTAATAATTAAATTTGAGTTTTTGAAAATTTCAAGAATTGCACTAGCTGGATTTGACATGGTCCCATGTGAAAAAGTTACATTACCTCCACCAACTGAGATAGGCAAGCAAAGAATTTTTTCATCAAATAATTCTAAATCTTCCAAAGCAATTGTAATCCCAACAATATCAACAAAAGTATCGATGCTAGATGCTTCATGAAGGTGAACGGAATCTTCAGGAATTCCATGGATTTTAGATTCGGAAGAAATTAGAGTATCAATACAGGATTCTGAAAATATTTTTGCTTTTTCTGAAAGTCCAATATTTTGAATAGAATCAGTAATGGCCTTTTTGATTTCTGAGCCTTTTCTTTCGGCAACATCTTCTTCAACTTCTAAAATTAATTGAATAGCTTGAATTCCATGTTTTTGAATTTTTTGAAAATCAATTTTTTTAATTGATGAATTTGAGAAAAATTTTTCTGATTGTTTAATTCCATTAATTATCTTATTTTTATCAGCGCCTAAATCTACCAAAGAACAAAGAATCATATCTCCCGATACACCTGCAATCTGTGGATCAATTACAAGAACCATTGATTAAAAATTATCAAAAATACTTATAAATTCGTCTAATATGTAATGATTTTCATTAGATTTAATTATTGAAAATCAACAGTGTTTTTCATGATTACTATAATTGGTTCAGGTAAGGTTGGTGGAAGTGCCGCATTATTCTCTGCATTAAAGCGATTAGATGATCAAATTTTGTTACTAGATGTTGTTGAAGGACTTCCACAGGGAGAGGCAATGGATATCAACCACATGTTATCAGAACAGGGAATTGATGTAGAGGTAAAAGGTTCTAATGATTATGCAGATATGAAAGATTCAAACATTGTTGTAGTTGTTGCAGGTTCTGGGAGAAAACCAGGAATGACTAGAATGGATCTTTTAAAAATTAATGCTTCAGTAGTGAAAAGCGTTGTTGGTAATATCAAAAAATATGCCGATAACGCTATGATAATTCCAGTTACAAATCCACTTGATCCAATGGCTTACATCACTTACAAAGTCTCAGGATTTGACAGGAGCAGAATATTTGGAATGGGAGGAATGCTTGACTTGTCAAGATTCAAACAATTTATTCATGAAGCAACTGGACATTCTCGCGATTCCATTAGAGCATTAGTAATTGGCGAACATGGAGAAAACATGTTACCATTACCAAGATTTTCATCGATTTCAGGAATTCCATTATCTTCTTTTCTTCCAAAAGAAAAATTGGATGAATTAGTTCAAAACACAAAACAAGTTGCAGCCAAAGTTATTGAATTAAAAGGTGCCACAATACATGCTCCAGGAAACGCAATTTCTGCAATTGTTGAATCAGTTGTAAGAGATAGGAAGCAAGTCATACCAGTTTCAACATATCTTGATGGAGAATACGGTCATTCAGATATTACAATTGGAGTTCCAGCAGTTATTGGAAAGAAGGGTGTGGAAAAAATTATAGAACTAGACCTTAATGATGAGGAAAAACAAGTCTTTGAAAAAGGAGTGGAGAGTGTAAAAGGCGCCATCTCAGGTATTGAGATCTAAGCCTTTTTTTATCCAAACAAAGAAAAACAATCATTGGAAATTTATGAAATTTTGGAATCATTGAAAGAAGGAAAAATTTCAGTTGATAATGCAAAAAAGCTTCTTTCATTATATTCTATTGAAGAAGTGGAGGGATTTGCCAAAATTGACATAAACAGAAGAAAAAGAAGAGGTATTCCAGAAATAATTTTTGCAGAAACAAAAGAACTAGATGAAATCAAAAAAATAATTAAAAAAACTCTAGAAAAAGCCAACTCAGTAATGATCTCAAGAATTAAGAAAAAAGACTATCCAAAAATTCAGGCATTTGCAAAGAAACTAAAAGTCAAAATAAAGACTGGAAAAAAATCATCAGCATTATTGTTATTTAAAAAACCTATAAAATTTCATGGGGGAAAAGTAGGAATACTCACTGCCGGTACATCAGATATTGGAGTAGCAGAAGAATCCAGGTTAATGTGTGAGGCGATGAACTGTAAATGCATTACAAGTTATGATGTAGGGGTTGCAGGTATTCATAGAATTTTTCCAATTTTGAAAGAAATGATAAAAGAAGATGTGGATTGTATTATAGTGGCTGCAGGAATGGAAGGTGCTTTGGCCACACTTGTATCGACTATGGTTGATATTCCAATCATAGGAATCCCAACATCAGTAGGATATGGATACGGAGAAAAAGGCATAGCTGCCCTTGCATCAATGCTTCAAAGCTGTTCATTAGGATTATCGGTGGTGAATATAGATAATGGAATTGCAGCAGGCGGAATTGCAGCAAATATTGCAAACAGAGCTATCAGAAAAAAATGAAAAAATAATCTTAATTAAAATTTACAAACAAATTAGCCAAGTCATCCTCGTAAATGATATATAACATACTTTAACGAGGTTTTGTAATTGGCTGGCAAACGTGTTGTACTTACTGCTGATCGTAGTTTAATGACAAATTATAGAGGAAATTTTCTGTATGGATTTATTGCATGTGGACCATATGAGGTTCTTCCAGAATGGGTTTTTGACAAAGTATTTTGTCCTTCAGTTGAAACAGACAAAATAACAGGTGAAGTTAAAGTTGCCCAAGTTGGATTAAGAAGGGTCGAAAGTTCATTGCTTCAAGGTGGATACAAAAGAAATGAAGTATTCCTTGCACACCCTGAAATGTTACACAAATCAATTGGGCCAGATACCAAAGTTGTAGGAATTAATGTAATGGATCCACTAGGAATGGCTCCTGTTACAACAACAATGTCACCAGAAAAATTATCTTATGTTGCAATGAAATTCAAAAAAATGTGTGCCAGTATTATTCAACTCAAAAAGAAATATGATTTCAAAGTTGTTGTTGGAGGTAACGGTGCATGGGAGTTAGCTAAATCAGACAGAATGAAGATTCATGGAATAGATACAGTGGTGGTAGGTGAAGCCGATGAGTTAGCAATAGACTTGTTCCAAGATCTAGAGAAAGGAGATGCACCAGAACTAATGCATTGTTTTGTTAGAAACCTTGAAAACATTCCAGTTATTGAAGGTCCTACAATTAATTCCCTGATTGAGGCAATGAGAGGTTGTGGAAGAGGCTGTGACTTTTGTGACGTAAACAAAAGATCAAAGAAAGATCTTCCACTAGAAAGATTACAACATGAAGCAAAAATTAACTTAGATTATGGATTTGATTCAATTTGGTTACATTCAGATGAGATGTTGCTTTATGGATGTGATAATAGAGACTTTTATCCAAACAGAGACGTCATTACTGACTTGTGGAAAGGACTCAAAGGGTTAGGAGCAAACTTTATTGGAACTACACATATGACATTCTCAGGAGTTGCAGCAGATCCTACATTAATGCAACAAATTTCACATATCAATGAACAAGACAAAACAGGAAGATGGCTTGCAACAAATTTGGGAATTGAAACAGTTGCACCAGCATTAGTCAAGAAACATCTTGGTGTTAAAACAAAACCATTTTCTCCTGAAGAGTGGGGAAGTGTTGTAATGGAAGGTGCAAAGATTCTAAATGAAAATCACTGGTTCCCAGCTGCAACAATTATCATTGGTTGGCCTGATGAAACTCCAGAGGATAATCAGTATACTATTGATATGGTTAGTGATTTTAGAGAGATGAATTTTAGAGGATTAGTTGCACCATTACTTTATCAGGACTTTAGTGAAAAGAATTCAATGCACTTTGGAAATTTGAATGAGGCCCAATTCACTCTATTTTGGAGATGTTGGGAAAACAACCTACGTGTAATTAATGATATTATTCCAATTATTCTTAGAAACAAGACATATGGTCCACCAATGAAGGTCTTCATGTATGGTATTCTTAGAGCAGGAACTTGGGCAATTATGAGATATCTCAGAGGACTATGTAAAGATCTCTTCAATGGAAGAACTCCAGAAGAGATTATGGACAAATATGCAAGAAGTAGATCAGTTACTGCACCTAGAATTCAAACAAAGAAATTATAGATTTTTAATAGCAGCGTCTGCTATAGTATTTCTTTTTGGTGTTAGAGAGATAAAGTAAACTTTGTCTGCTCTTTCAATACTTGCAACTTTTTTGTAAGAATTTAATGAAACATCAAATTCATAGATTCCTGGTTCAAGTGAACCCTTAGCATAAAGCATAAGATATGTCTCTCCGGTTGGACTAAGTGGAATAAATGACATTACATATCCTTTGTAAGAATTAATTGGCATTGTATTTTTCATTGGAGGAGCTGCAGATGCCATATACATG
>CATMRH010000054.1 GCA_950073955.1 uncultured archaeon
ATAGTGACGAGAAACTATCATATCCACCTAGGTCGATAGATAGAAAAAAAGGAAAACATGAAAAAGATGGAAGCATCTAAAATTTGTAGTTTTCCTATAATTCTCGTTTCCTAATTCTTTAAAAATTACATTACAATATTTTTAAAACTAGGATAATTTTCTCATAATAATCTTTCATCTTCTTTTATGGTATTTAGCACAATGTGAGTTACAGTGTTTTCAACATTAGTAATCTCAAGTAATTTCTTTACAAAACTACTCAGCGAGTTTGTGTTCTTAAATTTTGCAATTACCACTATATCTGCATCTCCTGTAATATCATAAACTGCTATCACATTGTCTTGTTTTGCAATCTCATTTTCAATTTCCAACATTGTTCCTTTTCTAGTTTTGATTTCAATTAATGCGGTAATGTCATATCCAAGTAATTCATGATCAAGTCGAACAGAGTATCCTTTAATGATCTTGTTTTCTTCAAGTTTTTTCATTCTAGAAATCATGGTTACAGTAGATACACCCAATCTATGAGCTAGTTGTCTTGCAGATTGCCTTGCATCGGTTAGAAGATGATTTAGAATTTTGATATCCCTATCATCTAATTTCATACAATATGGTAACTATACAAATATTTAAAAAATTAGAGTAATTCTATATGAATTTAATGAATTAATGGAAAATACATTATAATCATCTAATACTAACACCATGTGATGACTATTGATAATCCATTACCCAATTTTCAAGAAAATTTTGGATTTCATCAGTAGAGAATTTAACAATATCTTCATATTCAGAAATTTTTGCAAATTTCATAAATTCATGCAATGGGTATTTGTAGATAGTTTTAGTTTGGGATGATTTTATTGCTCCTCGAAGAGGCTAAATGATCTGCTTTTCACATAGTAAAGTAGGCATTTCCAATATTACAAGCCATATTGTCTATGGCTAAAGTTCCTGTTTTAGTTGAGTAAGAAATTCTTTTAGTATTCTAGTTCGTTTTTTTGCTTCTGCTTTTCCAGATTTTGTGTTCATTAGCGATTCTAGTTTGAGTAATTTTTGAAAGAAATGATCAACTGTCCAGATTTTATCATTTGGAATTCTTCTTTTACAAAAAGGATCATCAATATTGTAAAATGGTCTCTTTAGAGAACCTCCTGTAGCAAAGACTCTTGCAATTCCTATTGCCCCTAATGCATCTAATCTATCTGCATCCTGAAGTATTTGTCCTTCAAGGGTTTTAGGAATTTTGTTTTGTGAAAAACTATGATCACGAATTGCGTCTGAAATTATTGTTATTTCTTCTTTAGAAAAATCAAATTTTTCAAGTATCTTTTTTGATTTTTTTGCACTTTCAATTGAAGACATTTTTGATTGTTTGTCAGATTTTGGATATGAAACTATATCATGTAACAAAGCTGCACTTAGAACTAGCTTTTGATTTAATTTTTCTTTTCTACAGATTTTTTGGGCATTTTTGTATACTCTCATTGTATGCTCAAAGTCATGCGCAGAATCATTTTCCATTCTTTTTTTTACTTCTTTCTTAAGAGAATCAAGAACTTTCATTTAGAATCTCCACAGTTTTGGTTTGATAAATTTTATTTTCCTCTGAGTAATTAAAACAGTCCAGTTTATTGATGCAAAAAGAACAACCACCCCAATTCCAACACCATCAATTAATAAAATTCCAGTGAGTCGATCTTCGAAGATTTCCAAAAAAGGTGTCAAAACTGCATTTCCAAAATATATCATAATAACATAAGAGACTATTCTACCAAACCAAAATCCGATATAGATTCCAATACTCTTTGCACGCATTAATCCATATGTAATAAACAACATATTGCTTGGAAGAGGGGTGGCGCCAAACAGAAAAGACGCTATGACATAACCATATTTTTTATGATTTAGATAATCACCAATCATGTCAAGATTAGATTTTTGCTCTTTCCCAACAAATTTTCTAAAATATCCGCTAATCTTTTTTAGAAAAAATCGGCCTATAGTTGCTCCAGTTGCACCTACCACCGCAAGAAGTATGACATTGAGGTTAGGATCAAGAAGATAGAAGGATGTCAAGATAATCCAGCTTGGCGGCATTAAAATTGGCGCAGCGTTTACTCCAATTAGAATTAGAAAAATTCCAAAATACGAATATTCCACAAAAATTTCAAAAATATCCATCATCTTTCTAAGATTATGTAGCTTTTTGTTTCTAAATCCTTGTATCTAAAGGCAGTCATGAAAAAATTTCATTATGATCTAAAAAATTAAAAGAATTACATGTTTTTCAAAACAATGATCATGTATTGTAATAAATTGGATCAATTGTTCAATATATTTATAAGCAAATTATACATATATTTAACTATGTCTGAGATGGTTTGGAAATGTTTTAGATGTAATCTTTCATTTAAGGACAAGAATTTGGCTGAAATGCATAAAGAAATTTCAAATCATTCAATTACTAAAGTAAAGACGTTAGTTGCATAATAATTAAAAATTTTTTTGAGTACCATAAATTTGATATAAATTTAATGCAGAGGGTGGGATTCGAACCCACGAACTCCTGAGAGAAGGGATTTCCTATTTTGAGGATCTTGAGTCCCTCTCGGTTGACCGGGCTTCGATACCTCTGCAATGAGATTGGATAATGACCGATATTTCTCGATTACTAATATGATTAATTAGAAAAATGATCCATTGTTTTGTAGACTTTTTAACAAAGCTTATAATTGTGCAAATTTGATTCAAAAATACATGTCAGAATTCATACCAATTTCAGAAGCAAAAAAAATGCGAAGTGGAGTTAATGTTGAAGCCGAAGTTAAAAGTAAAGGAGAATCAAGAACTGTAAATCTCAAAAGTGGAGGAACAATTGATGTCTGCGATGCAGTTATAGCTAACGGCGAAACTGAAGATGACCAAATGAAACTCACATTATGGGGTGACGACATCAAAGCAGTAAATGTTGGAGATAAAGTTGTCATTACAAATGGGTATACCAATGAGTTCAAAGGAGAGGTTGCCTTAACAAAAGGCAAATTTGGTAAGATGGAAATAAATCCTCAATAAATCTGAACATTCAAAGAATAAATTTTATTTTTTTATACTTTATATCATACCTAAATTTCTCTAAATAATTTACAAAAAAATTATCGTCTAGGTCTCTTCTTAGCTGCTTTCTTCTTTGCAGGTCTCTTCTTAGCTGCTTTCTTCTTTGCAGGTCTCTTCTTAGCTGCTGTGCGTTTCTTTGCAGCCACTGCTCTTTTAGCTGCTGCTTTTTTAGCTGCTGCTTTTTTAGCTGCTGCTTTTTTAGCTGCTTTACGTCTCTTTGTCAAGAGTTCTTGGAATTTTCCAGATACTTTTTCTAATGCTTTTTTAGTAGAATCCTCTGCTCGGGTTCGTCTTTCTAATTCTTTTACAAACTTTTCAGCAGTCTTGTGACTCTTTGCCATAGTTTCACGCAAGGATGGTTTTGATTTAGATTGTTTTTGTATTTTTGAAGTGATCTTCGATTTGAAATTGGAATATTGAGTAACATCGTCTAAAATCTTTTTTGCAGTTTTTTGCCTGCTTTTAATTTCAGAAATTAGTTCTTGAACACTATTATTTAAAGATCTTAATTTAGCCTCTGCGTTTTGTTTTTCTTCAGGATTTTCTGAGAACTGTATCTCTTGCTCAGTCTGTTCGATTGCTTCTTTTTCTCGTGTCAATCGTTCCTCGGCTGCAGCCACTAGTCTTTCAATGCTTTCTAATTGAGAGGTTTTTCGAGTGAGGATATCAGATGTATCAGAGACATCTTCACGTTCAGATTCTATTTTTCTATCTATTGAATTTAGACCTGAGGAAGAACGTCTTTCAATAGAACGGTTTTCTTTGAGTTGTTTTTCAGCTTTTTTCTTTAGCTTTGTCGCTTCCTGTTTCTTTTGACGTAGTTGAATTACTAGTCTTTCTAATGATCCCACGATTGAATCAAAACAAGAGAGTCGGTTAAATTGTTAATATGATCAGGATTTGACTTAGCGGTTAAGAAAATTAACCAACTTTGATCGGCGAAATCATTTTTTAAAAAATATTAGTTAAGAGATTCCATTAAAATTATGGAATTTCATCCAAAAGATTTGCCAATATTAAAGACGTATGTCATAAAAGACGAAAAAGATGCATCAGACGCAGTTGAGGATATGGTTAAACTTGGATTCAAAAATAGAAAAGAGGGATTTAAAGTCTTGATGCCAAAAGAATCAAAGCTTGCAAAAAGAATTGGATACGCTGTCACAACAGGGGTAACACAGGGATTAAGACAAAAAAATGAGATTCGAGATATCAAATATTGGACTTATCACCATGATGAAGATCATTTTGCAATAGTTTTGATAAGTAATACTACTTTGACAGAATTAGGTTTTTGATTTATCGAAAATTTGGTAAAGTTTTGTTCTCTTTGCCATCACTCCAGCAAGTAATATTCCAATAACAGCCCCTCCAATGACATCCATAGGGAAATGTTGTAAGACATAGATTCTGCTAATTGAAATCATCACTGGGTAAAGAAATAGCAAATATGCGCCTCGAGGGAATCGTTCTGAAAGTGCATAACCCAAGATTATTGCGATTATCATAGCTCTGGCTGCATGACCAGAAGGATATGATGCATTATAGCCGCCTTCACAAAATAATGCATATGTATCACGGCTAATTTCTACAGGAAATGGCGTGCCCTCATACTCAAAATCAGGTCCGTCTCTATCAATTCCACATTTGATATATCCTGTGAGTAGTGTTGAAAGCACAATCAGAATCATCAGAGTAATTCCAATTCTACGGGTTTTTCGAATAATTAACATCAGAATTCCAAATGCCATCATCCACAAAACCTCGCCACTTTCTGTGACATACTGCATAATGAGGTCTAATGTAGGATTTCCAACATTTTGAGAGAAAAATGAAATTACACTTTGATCAAAACTTTCAGTTACTTCATAGTATACTAAAGCAGAGAGAACTAGAAACAAAATTGTTAGTAGTACAAAGGAACGTGACCTGATATCAAAAATCCAATTTTGCAATTAATTAAACCTCAAGTACGTAGCTTTTAATTTTTATCAATTGATAAGTTTTGTAAGTGTAAATCACTGTTTAGAAATAAGATTTGAGAAAATAGTTCTGATCGGCTCAAAGAATTTAACCAAGTGCATAATAGAAAAATCGTGAAGGTACTCACACTAGATGATTTTGACCTAAAAGGTAAGACTGTTTTTTTGAGAGTCGACATGAATTGCCCAATAGATCCAGAAACAATGGAAATTTCAGGTACCAAAAGAATTGAAGAAACTACTGAAACTTTGAATTCATTAAAAGACGCCAAGGTAGTGGTCGCATCGCATCAAGGCAGGGTTGGAAATAAGGATTATACTGGAATGGACAAACATGCAAAAGTTCTTGAAAAATTTATGAACAGAGAAATAAAATATGTTGAAGATATAATTGGTGAAGCTGCACAAAATGCTATCAAGAATCTAGAAGATGGGGACATTCTACTTTTAGATAACCTTCGATTGTGTGCTGAAGAAAATTATGAGTTCAGACCTGAGAATGCCGCCAAAACAATTATGGTTAGTCGTTTATCCAAATTATTTGATCTTTGTGTGTTAGATTCATTTCCAAGTGCGCATAGATCACATCCATCAATTGTTGGTTTTCCACAAGTTTTGCCAGCATGTGCAGGAAGAATTGTTGAAAAAGAGGTTCAAAATCTGGATGAGATAATGACTGTTGCAAAGGCACCACATGTGATTGTTCTTGGAGGCTCAAAAATACCTGATAGAATTGAGGCAATCAAGTTATTGATTCAAAACGGTCGTGCTGACCATGTTCTGTTAACAGGATTGATTGGGAATGTGTTTATGCGTGCACAAGCCAGAATCAAATCTCCTCTAGGTATCAAAATGGAAGATGAGGTCGTAGCAAAAGCACACTCTCTGATAGGTGAATATCCTGATGTTTTTGCCACACCTGTAGATATTGCAATTGACAAAGATGGAGAAAGAGTTGAGATGGATGTCAGAGAGATTGGTAAAGGTGATAAAATTTATGATATAGGTCCAAAGACTGTCGAGTATTATTCAAAAATAATTTCAGGTGCAGGAACTGTATTCATCAGTGGACCAGCAGGATTTTTTGAAAAAGAGAACTTTAGTTATGGAACAAACGAACTACTAAATTCAGTTGCAAACTCTATGGCAACAACAATTGTAAGTGGAGGACACTTGACATCTGCACTAAAACAACTAGGATTAGCAGACAAAATCAATCATAACAGTACAGCAGGAGGTGCCTTGGTACTTTATCTTACAGGAAAAAAGTTGCCAATGATCAAAGCACTTGAAGATGCTGCAATTAAATTCAGATCTAAATAGAATAGTTGCAAGAAGGATTAGGGCAAGTTCTTTTTTCAGATGTCCCAAGATAGATGTCTTGGTTGCAAGCATTACAATGAAGTTTTTCAACAGGATCAAATAGCTTTAACCAGATTGTAGTAAAGTTCTGTGCAATATTTCTTGCAAGACCAGAATTACAAATTTCGTTGAAGAATGATTCAACGTCATCAATTATCCAAGACGGATCAATGTCGTCATTTTCTTTGAGTATCTCAAAAATCTCATCATTTGTAAATTTAGTATCAACATCATTGAATTTTTCAAAGATTATTTTTCTTATTTGAAGTACAATCGGAGTTAAAGGTGTAAAATCACTCATACTAGTAGAGATTTGCTGCGTCTTCTTTTAGTTTATCTACATCTTGAGAATCATCAAGATGGTCTGCAAGATATGTGTAGAGAGCAGATTTGAGTACTTTAAGTGAGAGCAAGGCACATTTTATTCTGACAGCTTGAAGATGTTCAAGACCTAACTCACTTAATATGTCATTTTTTTCAATTTTTCTTACCTCATCAAGACTCTTACCTTTTGTTATTTCAGTCAAGACTGAAGAGCAAGCCATACAAATTGCACAACCTTTTCCATCGAATTTAATATCAGTAACTTTGTTATCATCAATTTTCATAGCAATATCAATACTATCACCACATAATGGATTTGAATCATGGAAAATTACATCATGGCCTTCAAGCTTTCCATAGTTTGTAGGATTTCTTGAATAATCAACAATCATCTCATGATAAATGTCTGCATTACCACTCATAATTTAAACACCTTAGCTACTTTATTTAATGAATTCACAAGAGCATCAATGTCTTCTTTGGTATTGTAAATGTAAAAGCTAGCTCTTGATGTTGCAGCAACATTTAGTCGTTCCATCAAAACTTGTGCACAGTGATGACCAGAACGAACTGCTATTCCTTCCCCATCAACAATTTGTGCAACATCATGAGGATGTACATCTGCAAAATTAAACGATATAACACCGCCACGTTTTGTAATATCTTTTGTGCCATAGATATGAATTCCTTTAACTTCGGATAATTTCTCTATAGCATATTTCGTTAGCTCAACTTCATGTTCTCGTACATTATCCATTCCAATCTTTGTAAGATAATCAATGGCGGCTCCAAATCCAACAACATCGGCAATATTTGGAGTGCCTGCTTCAAATTTGTATGGTAAATCATTCCATGTAGTCTCATATTTGTGAACTTCTCTAATCATATCACCGCCACCATGAAATGGATTCATAGTCTCTAGGACGGATTTTCTTACCCACAAAACACCGATTCCTGTAGGACCTAACATCTTGTGTCCAGAAAATGCAAAAAAGTCACATCCTAGTTTTTCAATGTCAACTTTCATGTGAGGTACTGCCTGAGCAGCATCAATTAGGGTAAGGACACCTGCTGCTTCGCATTTTTCAATGATCTTGTCAGCATCAGTAATTGTTCCAAGAACATTTGACATTAAGCTAAAGGTTACAAGTTTGACTTTACCTGTTGCAAGATATTTATCAAGATCATCTAAAATTAATTCCCCATTATCACCCATTCCGATGTATTCTAATTTTGCACCTTTCTCTTGTGTAAGAAGCTGCCATGGGACAATGTTGCTGTGATGTTCATATTCAGTAGTAACAATAATGTCGCCTTCTTTGATGTTAGATCTTCCCCATGCATATGCGACAAGATTAATTGCCTCAGTAGTACCCCTGACAAAAATTATTTCTTGTCTGTCTTGTATATTTATGAAACTTGCAATTTTATCTCGTGTTGCCTCATATGCTTCAGTTGCTTCTTCAGCCAAAGCATAAACTGCTCTGTGAATATTGGCATTATGATTTTGATAATAATCAGTAATAGAATCAATTACTTGGTTTGGTTTTTGTGTAGTTGATGCATTATCAAGATAAACTAGGGGTTTGTTATCTCTAACAGTTCTTTTAAGAATTGGAAAATCTTTTCTTAAATTTTCAAAAGAAGAATCAGTGCTTTGCAATTTTAAATCTCCACGTAAATTTCGTTATCATCTATTTTAACATTATAAACACCAAGCGCAGTTTCTGCAGGGAGGTTTTGTGGACATCCGTCATCTAAATTAAAAACAGAAAGATGTAATGGGCATGTTACTCCTTGTTCGCTTAATATACCCATAGAAAGATCTGCTTCTTCATGAGTACAGGTTCTATCAGTTGCAAAGATCTTACC
>CATMRH010000055.1 GCA_950073955.1 uncultured archaeon
GCAAACAATTCTTCAATCCAAAATTCTATTTTCTTTTTAGTAATAGATAGATTTTGAGAAGTATTATTTTTTTCAAATAAAATTGTACTGATAGTTATTTGTTTCATATAATTGATTAAAATTGATTGCTAATGTGCTAAACAAAAAAACCTCTGCATTTCTGCAGAGGTCCTATAACTCATATAATAATTATTATTTTTAAGCAATAGTGATACTCTGCGGATTTTTCCACATCATACAACACATATTGCAAACGAATAACATCATTTTGTTTCTATTTTTTATTTGTGTCAAAAGTAGAAAAAAAAACTATTTAAAAAAACTAAATAGTATAATTTTCTAATTTTTACATATTTAAAAGTGCAAAGCAAAATAAAAAACTAAAAAATAACATTAAACCCATTTTAAAAACCAAAAAAACTAACCATTCTAGTTTTTAATTAAAAATGTTAATATATTTAAAAAATAAAAAATACAATTTTTCTTTAAAAGAATTTGTCCAAATTAGATTTTTATCCAGGAAGTTCTGAGAAACGATTTCCCACATAGTCCCAATTGACTACATTCCACCAAGCATCAATATAATCAGGTCTTTTGTTTTGATACTTTAGATAGTATGCATGCTCCCAAACATCCAATCCCAACAAAGGTATTTTTTGAAGAATCCAAGGACTGTCCTGATTTGGAGTTGTAATAATTTCAATTTTATTATAAGTCTTATTGAAAACTAACCAACACCAACCACTTCCTTGAATTGCAGTTGCTTTTTCTGAAAAAATCTTCTTAAAATTCTCAAAGTTATTAAAATAAACATCAATTGAATCTTCCAGTTTTCCTTCAGGTTTACCATCACTATTTGGAATCATTGTTTCCCAAAATAGTCTATGATTCTCAAAACCTCCACCAAAAAAGTTGATTGCACTTCGTCCTGATTCAGGAATTGATTTTAAATTAGAAAGAATAGATGAGATATACAGAGGGTGAGATGCGCTGCCAACTTGTTCAAGTGATTTGTTAAGCCCGTCAACATATGCTTGATGATGTTTTTGATGATGAATCTTCATTGTTTCAGTATCAATGAATGGTTCTAGTTCATCATATCCATAAGGCAATTTTGGAAGTTGATAACTGACCATAAATCAAATTATTTGAATCCACATATATTCTTCAAGAACAAAAGTCGAATCAAGTATTTATTGAAAAAACATTTTTGATCATCATAGAAAGGGTGATAAATCTTGGAGGGTAATGCAAAATATGAGAAAACTAGGAACAATTGATTTAGAAGTTTTAGACTTGGCAATTAAAAAGAATGGGACGTTTAATGAAAATAATCTAGAGAATTCAGAATTAAAGAGGTTTGGGGTTGGAAAAATTCTTGATACCCTTGCATCACTAAAAGACAGAAAACTAATATCACTGAATAGTGATGGTTCTTTTTCCATAACAGATCTTGCTCGAGAAATTCTTTGGAGTAATAATGTTCCAACGTGGGCAAAAATATTGCGTCTTCTTCAGATAAAGTCTTGTACTATAGTACAAATTGTAGACATTCTTAGAATATCGGAAAATGAACTTATAGAAGATATAGAAAAATTAAGAAAAAATCAATTTGTTCTAATGTCGCCACAGAGAATAGAAGACAAGCTTGTCAAAGTTTACGAGATATTACCTGAAGGAGTTGAGGAGATTGACAAAACAGAGGTGAATGGATTTGACAACACTGATTTTGATGAATCAAAGCCAAAAGTAGAGATTCTAAGTATTATTGATGAGATTGTAAAGGTAATTCAAGACGCTCAAATGGAGCAATCAGAAAAAGATAGTATTAATGAAAAATTATCTAAATTAAAAGACAGGTTAGAGATTTAGTTATTTTGAGCGAATCTTGTCTTGTATTTGAGCTAAGATTAGCTCTGCCTTGTTTTTATTTTCATAGTTGTCAACTGACTCATCCATTATTGCATCAATCTCAAAGCTCTTGTCCACCAAGATGTCAGCAACATGATCATCTAACGTTCCATTTCCAATCAAGTAGTATGCAAAGACAGTATTTTTCTGGCCGATTCTGTGGAGTCTGTCTTCTGCTTGTCTATGTATTGCAGGACTCCAATCAAGTTCTGCAAAGATAACATATTTTGCTCTAGTCAAGTTGATTCCTATGTTTCCTGCACGAAGACCAGCAATCATAAGTTTTGATTCACCATTTTGGAATTTATCAATTTGATCCTGTCTAAATGAATCTGTTTGCCCACCAATTATAGCAACAGGGGAAAACTCCTGGAGACTTTCATGAAGTAGTTTGTGAATTACCCTGTGATGACAGAACACTACAACACTTTCTTCAATCTCCATAATATTTTTAACAAAATTAATTACATGTGGAAGCTTTGCAATACCTGCAATCTGTCTCTCGCTCTGAATTGCTCGTTGATATGCAGCAGACTTTGAGAATTCGGTCTCTGCATCTTTTTGCTCTTGTTCAAGCTTCTTCCAGATTTTATCAAGTTCTTCAATATAATAATCAGTATCAGATGCAATGACTTCTTTGTAACGAACCTTATCTTTGAGTTCTTTTAGGACGTCAGATTTTTTTCTTCTAAGCATCACATGTTTTTGCAATTCATGTCGAAGTGAAGCTCTCTTATTTTCTAAAACAATGGCTTTTCCCTTATCGTTGACATAACAAAAGTACTCACAAAATTCCTTAAAGTTTCCAAGTAGTCCAGGTTTAATGATATCAATTATTGGCCAGATTTCTGAACCTCGATTGTAAATTGGAGTACCCGAAAGACCAATTCTATACAATACTGAGGGAAGTGCTGCAAGTTTTTTGACTGCTTTATATTTCTGGGTAGTTTTTGACCTTAGGTTTTGCACCTCATCACAAACTATGGTCCTTATTCCAAGTTTTGACAAATCAGAATTTCTCTTAAAAAGTAATTCATAATTAATGACATAAATGTCAGTTTTTGGAAGTTGTTTAGATTTTCCAGTTCGAATAAGTGTAACGCTAGGTGATTCTGATTCTATTATTCGTCCATTCCTACTTTTTTTCTTTAGAAACTTTGCAATTTCTCGCTCCCAATTAGTTAATGTGACTAATGGTGCAATAACAAGTACAGGAAATGTTTGTTTTTCAGTAGCTACATAAGATAACGTCTCCACAGTTTTTCCAAGACCCATCTCGTCAGCTAACAACGCATTACCAGAAGATTTTAGCAAAAAGTCTAGTCCTTCTTTTTGAAAATTCAAAAGCTTTCCTCGGAATTGTTCGCCGGCTTTTGCGCGTTTTAATTTGTGTTTAATTGGAGGTAAAGTAGGTTTTGGTGCAAAAGTCTTTACAATTTTTCTTTGCCAGACATATTTTGATAAAATTTCAAGTGGGTATCTATCCATTATTAGTTTGATTTGTTTGAGGTTTTCAGTGCTGTCAGGAATAATTACTTCGTTTACATTTTCTCCATACCAAGCTTCAGGAACTAGTCTTGAGATCATACTTACTGCACGATCACCAGAAATTTTCCAGCTCCAGATTTTAGAATATTTATCAAGAACATATTCCAATGTACCAATGGTTTCTAGGGATGTTGCCATAATTTGTCCATGTGTTATTTTTTTACCTTATGAATCTTTCATTTCATTTTAGATCATTAAAAAATCAATTAAATCCCTACAAGAGTTAAAATAGGATATAGTTCCTAATATTGGAAAAATTCCATCAAAAGATGGTAGGCTCAATTGAATATCAATTCATGATACAAAATAACAAATAACGAATCATTACATGTTACTTTAGGCATGACTGAGCATGGTTATATGTGGATTTATTTGATATTTTTCCTAATTCCACTCGCAAGAATTATTCCTCGTCTAGTGAGAAAATGGCGAAAAAAAGATGGAAACACATTTACTGAAAATCAGTTTATCCCAAATAATTCTAGAATAGAACAAAGACAAGAATCATTTGAAAGACAAGAATCATTTGAAAGGCCAAAAACCAAAGAGATGCAAGTTCTAGGCGAGTTAAACAAAGGCGTTAAAGATTTTAATAAAATTCAAAAAAATCTAGACATAGATAATAAAATATTAGAAAATATTTTAAAGGATTTAGAAGAACAGGGATTAATGAAAATAATTAAGAAAAAGGGATTTTCTGGAATTAAAATAGAACTTTACCCAACAGATAAAGGCTTCAAAAGATATTATAGATGAAAAGAATTTCTTTTGATTTTTTTAGTCACAGTATATGTTTAAAATTCATTACATTTCAGAAAAATTATGGAATTTACACAAGATGAAGAGCCAAATGTGGAAAAACCAATTGTAATTGCAGCAATGCAAGACATGGGAAATGTTGGAAGTATTGTAGTAAATTTTATCAACGATTCTTTGAGAACAAAAATATTTAGAATTGCAAGGACACTAAATCCAACATATGTGGTTGATAGAGGTGGATACATTGATCTTCCAAATGAGAGTTGGGAGTACAAGTATACAGAAGACTTGATAATATTTGGGGGAGGAAAAGGACAACCTCAAGGTAATAGTGAGATAAACGCCTTGTGTCAGGATGTAATTGATATCGCAAAAAAATATTCTGCAAAGTTTATCTATACACTTGGAGGTTTTCATACTAACAGAGTTTTAGATAACAATCCTAAGACATACATCACAACAACATCCATGGAGCTGACAAAACAGATGAAGGGACTCAATGTTGAGACAACGCCTCAAAAATCAATAATTACTGGATTTAATGGATTGATTCTAGGTTTTGCAAAAAAAAATGGAATTCATGGTATTGGTATGTATGGAGAATTAAATGAGCCTGAGATTCCACAATACAGGGCAGCGATTAGTATTATCAAGACCCTTGAAAAATTAACCTACAGAAAGTTGGGAGATACAAGTCAGCTAGAAGCTATGGCCCAAGAGATTGAAAGAAAATTCAAGTATTAAGATCAGTGAGATTTTCCAGTTTGATGAGGTTCAGTGTTTTCATCATGACAATCACAAGTACATAAGTGGGTTTTATGATTATTCATGCAATCAATACACTCGTAATGTTTTCTTGTCTCACATGCAGCACAAATCATCTTACTAATCAATAAAAGTGGATGAATTTGAATTTTTTCTTGTTAAAATGGAAGAAAAAGTAGCAGATAGTAGAAGTAGTGAAGTGGATTCAAAGAATCAATGAACGATTGATAAATTCTACGTGCGCCTTATATTCAAAATCGTATGATATTATTTTATGAAAATAGACATTCCATTATCCTGCCCATCTTGTGGCGGAAAAATGTATTCTATAAGTTATGATTCGGCATTTTCACTTCTAAAGAGAAGGATTGCATGTATGCAAAGAATGTAGTTTTGAAAGAAATTCTGAAGTTTTCAAAAAATTTATCTGCTGTGTATAACAGCATTTTTTATTTTTCTAAACAATTTTTAAGCTATTTCAGGCATTAAAAATGAATTGAAGATATACCACAAATCCACATGTATCACATGTAAAAAAGCAATTACAGAAATGGAGAGAATGAGCTCAGATATTGAGAAGCGTGATTTTTTCAAAGACCCATTTTCAGAGACAGAACTAAAAAAGATTATCAAAATGGCAGAGAAAAAACCATCAGAACTTCTCAGAAAAAGAGACAAAATCTACAAAGAACTTGATTTAGGTAGTAACAAAAAGACGGATAAACAGCTAATCAAATTAATGGTAAAATATCCAGGATTAATCTTACGTCCTATTGTGATTATAAAAAACAAGGCATTTGTTGGAAAGATTGATGTAAAAAGTCTAAAATGAAGGAATTGAAATTATTATAACCTAATTAAATTACTTGAGATTATTGGGTCTGAAGAGATACGCTGCTACAAGAATGGTAACAATGTTTGGTGTTTTGATGATTACGTTATTGATCACAATAGCCCTTGTTGGCTCGAATATGGATACAATACTAAAACAAGGAATTGGATTTCAAGTAAGAACTGAGATAACTGAAAACCCTGCAATAGCTGAAAGTTTTTCATCAGTTAATGAGTTTGAATCATTCATTCAGAGTCAAATCGATCAGAGGATCAAAGTTTTAGGACTAGACGAACCGTGGTATTCTCCTCAAAGGATTGGTCTTACAATGTACAAGATACTGCTGCTTGATTTTGGACGTGCAACATTTCTAACTAGTGATGCTGGTTCTTCAGATGTAAAAGATATCATCCTTGAGAAACTTCCGAGAACAATTCTTCTTTTTACAACAGCCACAATAATCATCTCAATTATGGGAATCTTTCTTGGAGCATTGTCTAGTAGTAAGGTTGGTTCTCTTACTGACAGAGTTACGTCAAGTTTTGCAATAATTAGTTCTAGTTTTCCTGTATGGTGGGTAGGAATGTTAATGATATTTTTGTTTGCATTTACTTGGCAGATATTTCCTGCAAGGGCAACTCCAGACATTCCATCATCTGATCCAGGTTACATTGGTGCATTGTTGTATCATATGACATTGCCATTAATTACAATCGTAATGATTGGTTTTGGCTCATGGGCTTACTTAGTAAGGAATTTTATGGTTGGAATCATGCAAGAAGATTTCATCATGGCAAAAAAGACAATTGGGATCAAGAAAAACAAGATAATCTATACTCATGCTCTAAAAAATGCAGCCCCACCGATTGTAACAATTTTGGCACTTAGTTTATCAGGATCACTTGGCGGTGCAATTATCACGGAAGCTGTATTTGATTGGCCAGGAATGGGAAGACTATACTTTGAGGCAATTACAGTAATGGATCTGCCAGTAATTATTGGTTCCACATACATTCTAACAGTATTCTTCCTTGTTAGCATATTCATTGCAGACTTGCTTTACGGTTATTTTGATCCAAGGATTCGCTCTGGTACGAACTCTGGGAGCTAAATGTTATTAACATTTGAAAAACAATATTTGTCAATTTTATATTTGTTCAACTTTCTGCTAATTATATTACATTTATTCAATTTTTTTATACAAGAATTTATGTATAATTAAAGCCAATAGATGTCATGTCTGACAAGTGTAGTGATTGTGGACATGAAATATCACAACACAATGTGTTAAAAGAACCATATGGACGTCTATGTATTAGCTGCGTAGATGGAGGAAATATGGATCCATGTAGACAGCATAGAACATAGTTGTCAAAATCAAAATGGGCTATTCTACAAAATTAGCCCTTTTTCATGTCTAAAAGAGAATGGTTATTGTAGTAAAATAAGCTCGCAAAACGCTGTATGATTTGCACGCTAAATTATGTTGACCATAGCTTGTCCTAGATAATTTTCAGTTATTTCCTGACCCAAACGGTGGGTTTTTACTTTGATGATCTCTGCAAAATGATCTTTTGAATTTTAGTCCTTATTACAAACAATTTACATAAATCTGTTATGTCACAACTTGATTCAAATGAAAAACATATGATCTCATTGACCTGTGAAAATGTTAATGTAATACATTAGTTACTCTGAAAGAGTTGGAATAATTCAAAAATTAAATTCAAAGAGAATAATTGAATTATTACCATTTTTTTAGACTATCTGGAAAACAGTCTTGCAAGAAATGAACTCTTTTTTCTTACAGGTGTATACATCTCTGTACTTTTTGCATTTTTTCCATCAATAATTTCATCTAATTCTTTATTTGAAATTAGCGTCCTTGAATCCTTTTCTTTTTGTTTTGCATCTGTATTCCCTTTGAGTCTCTCTATTTTCTGTTCAAGTTGGTCAGTCATTGACTCTAAAAATCTTATGTCCGTCTTGTAAAGTGGTTTGTTCTTATCTATACAACTAAGAATGAATTTTAGTCTGCCTTCATCTCCCATGCCTGTATTCAAAAGGTCAGTTGCCATTGTTTTGTGGTTCAATTTTTTATCTTATCTACTCTGAATTAATATTCTTTCTTTTTTTACTATTTTATACTAACTGTTAGCAGCTTATGCAAACTAGGGTGAATTTTAGTAAAGGATCAACTTTTCTTCTCTAGTCTTCTTTTCTCATCACATCAAGAAAATACAATGATGAATTTGATAAATAGTGTCCACAGACGAGTTGTTGAGTATCAAATCAAGCAACTAAAGAACGAACTCTCAAAATTTGAGGATTAATTCTTCCTCTTTTTTGTTCCTACCAGCTATACATTTTTTCAAACGTACTTACTATTCCTTATAGGCAACTTTTTTGTTTTTTCTAATATTTCTTAGG
>CATMRH010000056.1 GCA_950073955.1 uncultured archaeon
TGGTGTGTGATGGATCTCGCCAACGACAGAGCCATCGCCATTGATTAGACCTGGATATCCTCCTGGAAGGTCAATCAAACTGCCACGAACTTTACAATCCTTGTAGGCCTTGCTGCTAAATTCAGAAAGAATTTCTGAACGCTCCTCACCTCCACGTAAAGTTCCGTATATGAACAAATGATTGACAGCTGACTTTGTCACCTTGCCTTTTGCTGATGCCAACAGTTGTGTCTTCGCCCATAGATGTGCCTTCTTGAAAATCAAGTTGGAGATAGTAATTCCATGATATTCATATCCTCTCTCTACAGCCTCGATATAGCGAGGTCTAGGTGGGACATGTTCTTTTTTCAC
The DNA here is from genome assembly GCA_950073955.1 of uncultured archaeon. Classification (GTDB taxonomy): domain Archaea; phylum Thermoproteota; class Nitrososphaeria; order Nitrososphaerales; family Nitrosopumilaceae; genus Nitrosopumilus. The sequence goes on from CATMRH010000056.1 coordinate 352, forward strand.
CCTATCTGGTACTACCACATATGTGATGGCTGTACGCAGTTCACCGTTTTCAGAAAGAACTTCAACCTTCTTACGTTCGTAAAAAGTTGGATGCCCTTCCTTTGCATCTAATGAATCCCATCCATCATCTGAAACTTTGAAAAGCTTTCCTGCTACTGCATGTCCTCGCAGTTTAACTACATCAAGTGCTCCCCCATCACGGCCACCAGAATAATAATGAAAATCTAATTCATAATCAGGAAGAAAGAATGTACCTGGTTCTACTTTCAGTGAGTTAGGATCTTTGTTGTGTTTATTACACCATTTTTTCCAGTCATCCCAATTAAGATTAGAACCATAGCCAAAGTGATAATCAGACAAAAGTAACCTTACCCTCATTCGATATTTTTGCTGTCTTAAAATCATAATTTTTCCTTTCTACACATTCATCAACTGATTTTTGTAGTGCTGCAAGATTTGGATTTTTTGATTTTTTTGACAAAAACACAACTTCATTGACTTGTTTGTCATGATCTCCATTAAAAATTACAAAATCTACAGGATGAATAATTGGTTTGATATCATATGGATTGTATTTTTTCTTTAAAAAATAATCATCCATAGACTTTAACACTGTACTCACAACTCTTTTTCTGCCACGCTCTCTAGATTTTTCACGCATTTCCCTCTCTTGTGAATGAAATTTATCCTCTTTTGTAGCAACACTACCAGATTTATTTTGCAATTTTTGTATCTGGTCATCATAATCATCAAGCCAGGTCCTTGGAGCTGGCGCAGTAGAATGCAGATGAAGAAGTTGGCTTACTCTAAGAAGACTAGAACAATGTGGACATAAACACAAAATCGTCTTTAATTGTTGAAAGATGTCTACGAATGAATCTACCATTTAGAACAACTCCGACCTAACTTTTCCGTCGTTTACAGCATCACGAATTTGTTTTTGGTTTTTTTCTAATGTTGCACTACCAGTTTTAGCATCCATAAATGTAATATTTGTGACATAATTGTTTGATGCACCTTCAAAGATTATAATATCTAGTTGTGCAGCTATAAACCTACAATCTGCCACAGAAACTTGACTATCAAAGTCCCTGTAAGAGGGTAGAACGTTTTGCATAACTTTGCCGAGTCCTGTGCTAAGTGCCCTCTCTTCAGATGTTTTATCAACGCTAATCTTGAATTTTTTTAACGCTTCTAGCCTATCTTTAATTTCTTGGTTTAGGCCATTAAGTTCTTCTTTTAATTCTAGTTTTTTATCTTCTGCTTGTGGTGGAAATTGTTTAGTCCCATCAAACAAAATAGTTTTTGATAATTGAAAATCACCATGGCAATTCGGACATTGCGCTATGAGACTTGGATCTTGAAGTTCATTAATAATATTCATTGTAACTCATGAACAACATTCCGCTCTTTTCCAACCTTTATCATATTTTTTTGATATTTGTTCTGCCAATATCTCCGCAGCTTTATAGTCATCAACTTCATGCCATTTTGTTGTCTCGGTTGGTTCATGATTAACGTAATGTACACAAGATTTCAGGTGAATCTTTATTTCAGTTGCATTTGCAAGGTCTTCAAAGATGCAATATGTCATAACTAAACAATAATACCATTTATGATAAATATTGTTGATGGGAAAATACAGATGTACTGTTTGTGGAAAGGAGTTTGCCACTTTTACATCACTTCAAGACCATGAGATTAATTATCATGGAAGAGGTACAGGATGAACATGTTTCTAAAATAACAAAATATGGGCATTTCACGCCTACTAAACGGATTTTCCATGCCGAATAGGCTCGGAATTTTTTATGTTCTGAAAACTCTTTTCTAATACTGTCTTCTTCTTATTTTATGCCTTGGTGTCGTATTTGTAAGAAAACATATTGTTGGCATTTGAGACGAGAAGAAGAAGAAAAAAGAAGAAACTAAGCCTGAATTAGCCAAACATGGTTTTGTTATTGTTTGTAGATATAACAAAAACACTATTTACCACTGATTTGTTATGGTTTCCATGGTAGAAGATAATATTGGTGGGCGACCAGTTGACATCACAAAAGAAGGCAGCGAAGTCAAAATAGTATTTCATCCAATCGCAAAAAACGCAACAAAACCAAAGGCAAATGTTTTCACTATAAAAATGTCAAAGGCAGATGTTGATAAAATCAAAAAAAGTTTCTGATCGCAAACTTTCAGGTTGGTTATTACATACTTCCAAATACTTTTAACATACTTCCAAGATTTTTGTATGTGGCTCAATCTAGTGTAGATGAAAAATCTGTTGGAAGTGAGACATATGGCTTTGATGCAATTCGTGGAATTCAGGCAGGTCGCGAGTTCTATGTTGGAATGTGTCCACTAAAGATAATCCCAAAACTATTCATCTTCGATGATTATGATATTCCACCAGAGTTACGTGCCCAAAGAGTTTTGAGTGAATATAGAATTTCTCCAATTAAAAATTACATCTTGAATAATCCTGATGACTACATATTTTCATCATTAACTACATCAGTTGATGGAACCATGAAATTCATACCTGCTGCATCTCTTGGCCAAGGGGGTAAATTGGGTAGGCTATACATCAATATGGAATCCAGACTTTTGATAAATGACGGACAACATAGACGAAAAGCAATTGAAGAAGCACTAAAAGAAAAACCAGAATTAGGCCATGAAATGATATCTGTTGTATTCTTCCAAGACAAGGGCTTGAAAAGAAGTCAACAAATGTTTTCTGATCTTAACAAGAATGCTGTAAAACCTACAAAATCACTTAGTATACTATATGATCATAGAGACAAGTTTTCAAAATTCATTGTAGGGATGGTAAACATTGTAGAGATTTTTCAAGGACGAGTAGAACTTGAAAAGACTACAATGTCAAATCGCTCAACCAAAGTATTCACACTAAACGGAATTTCTGATGCAACAATGCATTTGTTTGGTATATCAAAAGGTAAAAAACTTTCAAAAGAAGAAGAAGATCTCACTAAAGAGTTTTGGGATGAAGTGTCTAAAAATATTCCTGAATGGCAGTTATTACTAGAAGGAAAAATTCTGCCTGCAGAATTAAGAAAAGAATTTGTACACTCCACTACAAACTCATTAAACGCATTAGGTATCGTAGGTAGGGTAATTTTACAAAAGTATCCTGACAACTGGAAAGAAAAGCTAAGAGGTCTAAAAGATATTAACTGGTCTAGAAAGAATCCTGAATGGGAAGGCAGACTGTTACTCAATGGAAGAATGCTAAAAACTACATTGGGAGTAGAATTAGCTGCTAATACTGTTTTAAAAAAATGTGGCGTCTCACTATCTGAGAACAGATTAAAATACGAGAACAGACCATGAGTGAATCTATTTTTGAAAAACGAACAGTTACAGACATACATGAAGAAATTCGTAAAGTCTATCTAAGTGATAATAGACCGTGGATAATTGGTTTTAGTGGAGGTAAGGATTCTACATGTTTGGTACAACTGGTATGGAATGCATTATCTAAACTACCTAAAGAAAACCTACAGAAAAAAATCTATGTTATTTCGTCTGATACTTTGGTAGAATCTCCACAAATTTCAGAGAGAGTCATTGGAAGTTTGGATAAGATAGAAAAGATAGCAAAAGAGACACATCTTCCAATTTCTGCTAATCTTTTGAGACCAAAGTTGTCAGATACTTTTTGGGTCAGGCTTTTGGGTTTAGGATATCCTGCACCAACTCCAATGTTTAGATGGTGTACTGACATGCTCAAAATTGCAAATGCTGATAGGTTCATTCAAGAAAAAGTCTCAGAATACGGTGAGGCAATCATCCTTTTAGGTATGAGAAAAACCGAAAGTATCTCTAGACATCAAACAATGAATTTGTACAGGATCAAAAGTAGTCTGCTTTCTAGACATTCCAAGTTTCCTCAAACGTATGTATACACTCCAATTGAAGATTTTTCTGCAGAAGATGTATGGAATTTTCTTTTGCAAAACAAAAATCCTTGGGGAGAGGAAAACAGAGATTTGCTTGCGTTATACCAAGACGCAAACGCAAGTGAATGCCCATTGGTAGTTGATACCAGTACCCCCTCATGTGGTGGTGGACGGTTTGGTTGTTGGACTTGTACGGTAGTTGACAAACAAAAGTACTTGACAAACTTGATTGAAAATGGCGAAGAATGGATGGAAGTGCTAGCAGAGCTTAGAGAAGATCTAAAGAAAACTCAAGATCCAGATGAATGGAAAAATGTACGCGAAGAAAAAAGAAGAACTGGAAGAGTTGAGTTGAAGACACATGGTTCAAAATGTAAGAAATGTTCTTTCCTGAATGACAATTCAGCAAAAATCTGTGAAAAGTGTTCAGAGCCACTGATCAAATACACACCAGGACCATACACGATGAAATTTAGAAAATGGTATCTGGAAAAACTATTGCGCGGACAAATGCGCGTACAAAAAGAGGGTCCTAACCCTAACATGACTTTGATACTTGAAGAGGAGATTCATGAAATTCAAAGAATTTGGAGGATGGAGCAAGGAGATTGGCAAAATTCTGCATATCAAATTTATGGAAAAGTTACTGGAAAAAAACTTGAATCCATAAAGGATGACATGGGAGGATTTGGTAAGACGGAACAAGAATTATTGGAGCAATCTTGTACTAATCATAATGTTTCATTCCAGCTTGTTAGCAATCTTCTTAATGCAGAATTTGAAACACAAGGAGCGACTCGCCACTCGAAAGTTTTTGGAAAAATTAAACAAGAATTACAAAAAGAATGGCGAGACACAAAAAACAAAGAAGATATGAATGAAATTATAGAAGAATTGTCTGAAAAACGAGAGGCAGAAGAAAAAGTAAAACCTACACCAAAATCCCAAGACAAAGATAAGAGTGAAGACTAGTTGCTTTTAACTAAAGTTGTCATAAATGATTTTGGAGTCTATAGAGGACGAAACGAATTTAATTTTCAAACGGAACCAGATAAACCAATAATTCTCTGCGGAGGAACAAATGGTGCAGGAAAGACCACAATGTTTGAATCAGTCATGCTTTGTCTTTATGGTCAAAATTCATTTGAACAAAAAACATCTCAAAAACAGTATCATGATAAGATTTTAAGGACAATTCATCGATATTTAGGCACAAAAAAGTCTGCTGATGAGGCCTCTGTCACTATTGAATTTCAATTTGCACATGAGGAAAAAATTGTAGAGTACCAAATAATGCGAATGTGGCAAAACAATGATGGAAAAATAGATGAGACGTTTACAATTAAAAAGAAAAAACCTTCAGACGAGAAATTTGTTAAACTAGATTCTATTGAAGAATCGGGATGGCAGGTTTTCATTGAACAGTTAATTCCTAAAGGAATTGTAAAACTATTCTTTTTTGATGGAGAGCAAATTCAAAAGATAGCAGATGAGGGTGAAATAGATAACCACATCAAATCATCATTTGATTCACTGTTAGGATTAGATTTAGTTAAACAACTCATCAATGACATTGGTTTAACACTTTTGAGAAACTCGAAAGGCGAGACAAAGAAAATTTTAGATGAAATTAATTTGTTAACAAAAGAAAAAGACGAGTCAGAAAAGAAGAGGGATGATTTTCAGGATAAACAGGTTAATCTACAAACCAAGATTGACTTTCTACAAAAGCAAGTTGATGTACAAGAAGTAAATTTTAAAAAAATTGGAGGGCAATTTGCTAGAAAAAGAGAAGAATTAACAATTGAAAAAGCGAGATTAGAATCAAAATTAGAAAATGTTGAAAAAGAGATAAGAGAATTATGTTCGGATACCTTACCATTTAGTTTGATTCCTAAACAACTAAAGGAAGTAAAAAATGAGATAAAGGCTGATCAACAAAAAATTCAAAACAGTTTTGAAAAAAGCATTCTAGAAAAAAATTTCCAAGACTTGTTAGATAATATTAAATCTGAATCATTTTTACCAAATATTACTAATGACGTAAAGCAAAATATTACTAAACAAATCGATGAATTGTTAAAAAATAAAATAGAATCTATTTCAAATCCTACCAAAACAACTTACAATTTATCTACAAATGACATGAATCATACTATTCAATAAATTGATGACATTAATGATTCGTCTGTGCAAAAAATTGAAGCCTTGGTAAACACCTACAATGTTGTTTCTAACTCTTTAGAACAAATCAAAGTTGGTCTTGACAGTGCACCAAGAGAAGATGAATTTGGACCAATTTTTTCGAAATTGACACAAACTACTCGTGAATTAGGCGAACTTCAAAATGAACTTGAACATTTGAGAACATTGGAATCCCAAGAAAAATCACTTATTGTTTTAGTAAATTCAAAAATTCGTGCTAACCTCACAAAAAAACACGAAGATAAAAAACGAATGGCTGGCTTGGAAATTGGTCCAAATGTACAGGATGTTTTAGAAGATTATGCTAAATCACTACGAAGTAAAAAGCTTGAATTGCTTGAAAATTATATCTTAGATAAATTACAGGTGCTTTTACACAAAAAAAACTTTATAGAAAAAATTTCAATTGACAGAGAAACCTTTCAAGTTAAACTGTACAAAGGAAACGATGATGAAATTTCAAAGAACATGTTATCAAAAGGTGAGCTCCAAATGTATGCAACCGCAGTTGTTTGGGGCCTTGCATTAACATCAGGCCGACCACTTCCCTTCATGATTGACACGCCTCTTGCGAGACTGGATGAAGAGCACAGAAATAGTGTAGTTGAGCAATTTTACCCAAACGCATCTCATCAGACAATCATCCTATCAACAGATTCTGAGGTTAACTTTGAGTACTATCAAAAATTAGAGCCATACATTTCAAGATCATTTACTATTCAATATGACTCTGATAAAGGCTGCACAAAAAAACATGACACATACTTTTTTGATAAAAAAGGAGAGAGAATAATTGAAGTTTAATCTAATTACAGTTAGCACAAGAAGTACTAACATACTGTCTACTTTGAGAACAAAGACAGGTCTTACTCCAAACATTTCAGCAAGATTTGCAATATGCATGTCACTTAAAGATAGATCAGTTCCAAATCCTGATGAGTTCAACAAAGGGGGTTCAAAGCTTGAACCTGATGTTTTGTTTGGAAAACATGAGCAAATTTACCTTGCACTAATGCTTAATCGTCTTAAAGCTGACAGACTGGACCCTGAACTTTATCTCAACGAAATGACACGCGCTCACTTGAACCGTGGTGTGATTGCACTATTGCCACGAATTAATGATTTATCAAATTTTTATGAACTTGTAAAAGAAGAGCGACATGACGGAGATTAAATTTCCTATCTACTTGGACCATCATGCTACTACACCTGTAGATCCACGTGTGTTTGAGGCAATGACGCCATACTTTACAGAAAACTTTGGCAATGCATCTAGTTTGGATCATCCATATGGACATGACGCGTCAGTTGCAGTGCAAAAAGCACGAGAGACAATTGCAAATGCAATTGGGGCAAATGTGGCCGAGATCATCTTTACATCTGGTGCTACCGAATCTGATAACTTAGCACTAATTGGTGTAATGGAAAAAAACAAAGAGAAAGGAAATCATTTGATTACTTGTGCTACAGAACACAAAGCAATTCTTGATACAGCACATCACTTGGAAAGTTTGGGATACAAAGTTACATTTTTGCCAGTAGATGAGTTTGGGCAAATCAACTTAGAATCACTCAAGGAAGCCATCACTGAGCAGACAATTTTAATCTCTATTATGGCTGC
>CATMRH010000057.1 GCA_950073955.1 uncultured archaeon
GCAGAGATGATAGAGGTGGAAGCAGAGATGATAGAGGTGGAAGCAGAGATGATAGAGGTGGAAGCAGAGATGATAGAAAGTATAAACAAAGATCAGATTCAAAAAATAAAAAGAGAAAAAAGTTTGGAAGAAGATAACCAGTCATTTTTCTGGATTAAATCAGAAGGCGAAAAAAAACTAGCTACTGAAAATTTGGTTCCTGGAAATCAGGTATACAAAGAAAAACTAATCATCAAAAAAGGAATCGAGTACAGATTATGGGATCCATTTAGAAGTAAATTAGCAGCATCTATAATGAATGAACTTGAGGAATTTCCTTTTGAAAATAAAACCAAAGTTCTTTATCTTGGCGCATCAACTGGAACAACTGTAAGTCACATTTCAGATATTGTTGGCCCAAGTGGGATAGTGTTTAGTGTTGAACATGCAAGTAGAGTTGCAAGAGATTTTTTAGATAGGGTTGCATCACTAAGAACAAATATCATCCCAATTCTTCAGGATGCTAGAAAACCTAAAGAATATTTTTCTGTATTTGGCAAAGTGGATATAGTCTATGTAGATATTGCTCAACCTGATCAAACAAAAATTGCTATAGATAACTGCCATTTGTTTCTAAAAAAGAGTGGATACTTCTTTTTAGTCATTAAAACAAGAAGTATTGATGTTACAAAATCTCCAAAAAAAATTATTGAGGAAGAAGTAAAGAAGCTAAAAACAAATTTTGATATTTTACAGTTGATAGATTTACATCCATATGACAAAGATCATGCAATGGTAATTGCAAAATATAGAGGCTAATTATCTTAAGATTCGCTGAATAGGCTTCCAGCTTTTACGTACAAAACTTGGCATAACATGATTAATTTTATAATATTTAGTCACAAATTTCACACTTGTTGAATCTGAGGGATAACCACTTCCCAAATTATACTTTTTTCTTAACTTTGCAATTGTTCTATCTCGTGTTACTTTTGCAAGAATAGATGCAGCAGAAACTACTACAAATCTGCTATCTGCATGATGATATGATTTGATTTTATGATTATTAGATAGTTTAGATATTTCTTTTCCAAATCTTCTTGGGTTGACATCACATGAATCAACATATGACGTATGTGGGTTTAGTTTTGAAACAACTCTTGCCATATATTTTGCTTCTAAACCATTTAGACAATGCGTCTTGACACTAGCATCAATGGATCTTGGGGAAATTTTTGTAATGTAATAATCATCAGCAATCTCAATAATTTTTTTATAAAGTTCTTCACGTAGTTTAGGGGAAAGTTTTTTTGAATCTTTTACACCAATTGAGGATAGTTTTCTTAATTTTCTTTTATCCAAGGAAATTCCAGCTATAACTAATGGTCCTAACATAGAACCACGTCCAGCTTCATCAATACCACAAATTTGCACGAATTTTGTCTCAGAGCACAAGTATTAAACCGTTATACACTAAGAAAAACAGAAAATAATTGGAAATTCCAAATGAATCCTTTCAAGAAATCATAGAGGGTAAAACAAAGCTGCTTGTTCCAAAAAAATCAATCACAGAAAAAGTTCCACCAAAAAAACCAGCATTTTTTAATCCAAAGGCAAAATTGAATAGAGATTTTTCAGTGATTGCATATGCCGCATTTCTAAAAAATTTTCAGGGTCCAAAGATTTTCTTGGAAGGATTATCAGGTATTGGTGCAAGAGGATTACGAGTTGCAAATGAGTTAAAAGTTGAAAGTATAGTAATTAATGATCTAAATCCAACAGCTCTAAAAATTGCTGAATATTCAGCCAAACTGAATAATCTAAGTAATGTTGAATTTTCTGAAAAAGAGGTTTGTAGATTTTTGAGTAATTATTCAAAAAAAGGAGAAAGAGGCTCAATTGTAGACATAGATCCATTTGGTTCTCCTGCAGCATTTTTTGACTGCGGTATTAGAGCAACCATGCATGGAGGAATTTTATCTACAGCAGCCACAGATCTTCAAGTTCTAAACGGACTCTTTCAAGGAGCATGTAAGAGAAAGTATGGAGGAATTCCAGTAAGAACTGAATATGGAAATGAAATTGCAATTAGATTAATTCTGGGTTGCCTTAGAATAGTAGCGGCTAGACTAGGAGTTGAAATAATTCCTATGTTTGTTGAAAGTGACATGCACTACTATAGAACATATGTCAAAGTTCTAAACAGACGAGATCTACAAGAAAACATTGGATATATTCTACACTGCAAAAATTGTGGGCACAGAAAAATTACATTAGAGCAAGAACAAGAATGTGAATTATGTAAATTAAAAATCAGTATTGCAGGACCTTTATGGATTGGAAAAATTTTCAACAAAGAATTTATTCAAAACATGATTTTAGAAATTCTGAATTTACAAATAGACAAAGTTTGTGAAAAAACTCTTCACAAATGTCTTGCCGAATCAGAAATGCCAGGAACATATTTCACACTAGATGAGATTGCATCTAAAATGAAATCGTCTCCTCCAAAATTAGAAAATGCAATATTAAATTTACAAAAAAATAACTTTCTAGCTAGTGTTACATCATTTAGTCCAACAGGATTTAAGACAGACGCAAAAATAAATGAAATAATTAAAATATTTCAGACTATCCGATAAAACCTAAACAAACACAGTATAATTCACTACTTTGCGGTCTACTGGCTTTAGGTTTTGTAAGATTTATTCTAGTAAATTTTTTCTTTATATAATCTCTAAACTCTAAAGTATATTCACCATCAAAAATTTTGAAAACAGCATTTCCTTTATGTACTAAAACTTTGTCCATGATTTTTGTACAATCATAATTCAAAGAAATTTGCTTGGCATGATCAACAGACCAATTTCCACTAACTTGAGGGGAAAGATCACAAACTACAGCATTAACTTTACGCCCAAAATAGGACATTACTTCATCAACTACATGTTCATCTTCAATATTTTCACGTACTAAATATGCACCAGGAATTTCTTCAACATAAGATAAATCAACACCCATAACTTTACCTTGATTTCCAACCAATTTTACAGCAACTTGTGTCCAACCTCCAGGAGCACATCCTAAATCAAGAACATAAAATCCAGGACCAATTAATCGATAAGATTTGTTTAATTCTGAAAGTTTGTATGAAGAACGACTTCTAAAACCATTATCATGAGCTAATTTTCGATAATAGTCTTTACGTGCATCCCTAAGCTTCATTTAGTTTTCACAGGTTTTTTCATTTCAAGAATTACCCAATCTTCAATAAATTGACAACTTCTAGGACTAATTTCACCTTCAAGTGAACATTTCTGTTCAACAGGACAAACCAAACAAGGAGCATTTACAATTGATTGTGTACTAATTGGAGTCTTTTTTAAAATTAATTTGTAAGTCCAACGATTATTTTCAAGAAGTTTGTCTCTAGTAATTGTTCCCATTCGTTCTAATTTTAATGCTAAACGAGAACCGTCACGACTTGTAAGTTTAAGTTTTTTCCATAATTCACTTTGAAACATTCCATTTGATTCATGTTCTACTAAAATATCACAAACTTTGTTAGTGAGTCTTTCCATGTCAACTTTCTCAATTTTGAAGTTTTCAATTTCTTTATCAGAGAGTTGTTCTTCTAATTCTTCTTCTAATGTTTTTTCTTCTTCTTTTTTAATTTCTTCTAACTCTTTTTTAGTTAATTTTTTTACTTTTTCAGGTTTTGCTTCAACTTTCTTTGTTGTTTTCTTTGCCGGTTTTGCCTCAACTTTCTTTGTTTTCTTTGCCGGTTTTGCCTCAACTTTCTTTGTTTTCTTTGCCGGTTTTGCCTCAACTTTCTTTGTTGTTTTTTTGGCTAGAGATGAATCTATAATTTTCTTTTTCCTTTTTAATTCATCAAGTTCTGCTTTAATTTTTTCTGCTTCATCAATTAAAGAGTCCTTTTTCTTTGCCATCAAATCACCTCATTTTTTAAATTCAATTTATTATTCATCATTCAAAAATCCATTCCTAATTAATAGTAAATGTCTCACTTGTTGAGATATTCATGAGTTTTTTGGAAACCATTTCCACGACTATCTTATAAGAACCAGGAGTATCAATTACTTGAGAAAACTCATCTCCAACAGGAAGGATTTTACTTCCTTTCTCAAAGCATTGCTCAAAGAATCCACTTTGATTAATTACATCATTTTTTTCAATTGAATAAATTGTAACATAAAGATCTCCACAGTTAAAAGAAGAATCATCAATTTTGACTTGGATTTCTATATGTTCGGAAGTGGAATATTGTTTCAATAAACCAATGATCTCAATTGTGGTATCATAAGAGGAAAGTCCTTCTGAATAAGACATTGGCCATATGTTTAATTCTCTATCTGGTTTCTGGAGAATGTCAGCCATTACTGCAGAACCAAAAATTATTGAAAAAATTGCAGGTAATACAAATACAACAAAAACTTTCTTAGTTGCCATTTTGTTTTAAAATCTGTGATTCCCTTATAATCTATTTGAAAAAATTAATGAAAACATAAGATCAATTTGACGAATGAGTTAAATCGTAGTAGACAAAATATCGCTAGATGCGACTTAGGAAATTTAGAGTTAGGGCATTTCGTTGTATTCATGATTCTGGGGAAATTACAGTTGGTGATTTAGCAGCTTTTATTGGAAAAAATGAAAGTGGAAAAACCACTATCCTTCAAGCATTAACCTTATTGAATAAGGATGAGCAGGTTTCAGAACTAGATCTTTGTGACGAAATGGATGAAGAACTCAAAGATGAGATTAGATTAGCAGAAGGAGAATTTGAACTAAACCAAAACGAAATTGGTTTAATTAAAGAAAAATTTCCAGGATTACCAGAAATAAAAAAAATCAAATTATTTAGAACAAATCGACATCCAACAGTTCAATACGAATTTGAAAATATTGAACTTAGTGAAGATGAAGATGAAGGGCTTAATTCGTGGGAAAATTTTTCGAAGCAAATTCTTGAATTTTTAGATACTATTCCAAACCACCTCAGAATATTGATTGATACAAAATTCTTTGAGGGGCTACTTCCAAAGAATCAAGAAGCATTCGATAGCGAGATGGCAGAATTTAGTAATCAATTTCACGTCATAGCCATTCAAGAACTCAAAGTAATTGAGGAGTGGGAAAAAATCTATGAAAGTCCAGAAAATCAATTTTCAAATCTTGTAAGTGGTGAAAGTCAAAAAACAGCATTGCAGAATTTTATCGCATATGAATTACATCCAAGATTTGTTTACTTTTCAGATTATAAAAAAATCTATGGTAATATCAATCTCAATGAATTTCTTAAAGAAGAGGAAGGAGAAAAAACAAATTCAGTTGAATATATTGAAGAATTTGATAAAGCAGAGACAGTTAGAAATCTATTCTATCTAGCTGAATTAGATATCAAAGAGTTAGATGAAGTAAAAGAAAGTCCTTCAAAATGTATCAAACTTCTTAATGCTGCAAGTAATAGATTGACTCGTAGATTGAATCCAACATGGAAAGGAGATCCTATCCATGTAGACTTGAGATACAATCCAGGAAATATCTTGAGTGTTGTAATTTCAGATGTTCACACAGATGGAACAATTACAAACACAGGATTGTTAAATAGAAGAGCAGAAGGTTTCAAGTGGACATTTTCTTTTATTGTGAACTTTGCAGCTGAAACACAAAGATCAGAATTAAAAGAAGCAATATTGCTTTTAGATGAGCCTGCAAGAAATCTTCATCCTACACAACAAATGGGAATTTCAGATTTATTGAAAAATTTAGCTGGTTCTAATCAAGTATTGTATGCAACACATTCACCATTTATGATCTTTGACTACACTCCAGGCAACTTACTTGTTGTAGAGTTAGACAAAAGAAAACACCTCAGCAGAATTTTTTATGATTATTGGAATGCAGATGACAAGACATTAACACCGATTTTGTATGGATTATCCAGAGGTCTAGTTGAATCTATTGTAGATAGAGAAATTGGAACAAACTCTAGACCAGTAATTATTGTAGAGACAATGTCTGATTCAATGTATCTAAATGCTTTTGATAAATTCTTACAGGATCCAAATATATCAATGAATCCTCTTAATGTTGTTGCAGCATACAACAAAAATTCAGTTTTGCCTTTAGCAATATTTTATAGAAATCATGGTTACAGGACGTTTATTTTATTAGACAATACTGAAGAATCCAAGCAAATTTCGGCCCAGTTAGTCTCAAATGAATTCTCATCAATTCAGACCATTTTCTTTGAGAGAGAAGGAAAAAAGCTAGAATCAATTGAAGATTATATCGTTCTTGAAGATTATTTACATGTAGTAAATCAGACGTATGAAATAAAGTTGAGACATGAAGGATTTTCAAATCTCACACCTCAAGATGTTGCTTCTAAAGAAAGTAATGGAATCTTAGGCAAGTTAAGAAGGATTTGGGAAGAGCACAGAGAAGATGATTGGGGAGAATTTGACAACGTAGAGATTACTAGATACATATGTGAAAAAATTGCACTCGAGGAGACTAGTTTTCTATCAGATAAAACAAAGGACCAATTCAGATCATTGTATAGATTAATTGCTGAAAGAATTAGGCAGTATCAAAATATAGTTAAAAAACAAGACCTAGCCAAATTTCAAAAGGCCAAGGCTTAAGATTTAAGAAGGTTTCTCATGAAAAATACTGAAGTAAGAAATAACAGAGTAGGAAAAATTCTTCAAGGTTTAAGTGAAAGATGATTATGCTGAAATACATGACCAAGTCCTCGACGAGAGGAATTTTCCTTTCAATTACATTATTATTTTCATTATTACTTATTGTAATTCCATCAAATGCAAATGCCCAAGAAATTAATGTTAAGAGTTTTGCGTTTGAAGAAACAACAATTATTGAATTTACAAATGATTCAGATGAAGAGATTGATACTTTTAGAATTTGGCTTGGGAGTGATTTTAATTTCAAATCTTTTAAAACAGAAAAAGGTTGGGTAGGGGAAAAAACTTCAGTTGGAGTTATAATTTTTACGTCATCTGAAACAATCAAACCCGGTGAATCTGTAAAGTTTGGTGTTAAAACAGATAAAGTAAAACCTGGAATTAATTGGAAGGCATTAGACAAAGTAGATAACGTAATAGATACCGGGAAAGTGTTATCAGGAGAACTGCCGAAAGTAATTCAAAATACAGAAATTAAGCAAGATCAAATTTTAGGGGACACGGGTACAGGCATATCTACAGAATCAATTTTTAGAATAGTCCCAGAGAAACCAAACGTTGGTTCATCAATAAGAGTTACAGGAGATGAATTTGGGGCATCTCAAGAATTTGATTTTTACATTGATTCAAAAAAAGTTGGTAGTTTTGAAACAGATGAAAATGGTCACTTTATGACAACAATGAAAATTCCTGAAGAATATAAAGCTGACAGAGTAGATTTCATAATAAAAGACAAAGATGGAAAAGAAAAAAAGATCAGTCTTAGAATAGGAGAGATTGAAAATAGAATTCCAGGATCAGAAAATACCAAACTTACAATCAAAGGACTTCCAGAGATCCTCCATAGAGGAGACTTTTTAGAGATTTTTGGAACTGGAACTCCAGGCAAAACAATAATAGTAGAAGTTGCTACATTTGATGGAGAACTTATCAATTCAAGAACAGCAGAAATAGACTCTAAAGGAGAGTGGGAATTAGATGTGCCAATCATTATAGCATTAGAGACCAAATTAGGAAAATACAGTGTAACTATAACTGATGGAAGACAAACCATACTAAAACAGTGGGCAATAGAATCAGATAAAGTAATAATCATATCTTCAACTAATTTGAAGTTTGATCAAGGTGAAATTATGAAATTTAATGGCACAGCTATGCCAAACAAACCAATAGAAATAATATTAGAAGATGCTCTTGGAAAAGAAATTTTTTCAGATATTATTCAAACTGATGA
>CATMRH010000058.1 GCA_950073955.1 uncultured archaeon
TCAGGAGCTGATTCTTCAGGAGCTGATTCTTCAGGAGCTGATTCTTCAGGAGCTGATTCTTCAGGAGCTGATTCTTCAGGAGCTGATTCTTCTACTTTATCGTCAGACATGAAATTAGATATTTGTCCTCATTAAAAAAATTTTGCAATCCAAATCTTTATTGACCTAATTCGTTTTCCAAAAATAGGTTTGCACGCCAAGAAGTGTTGACCATAGCTTGTCCTAGATAATTTAACAAGATTTTCATCAACCAAAAGTTAATCAATTAAATGAATTTGATATGTTGTAATGAGTTTAGGAGGCAATCTGATATTTTTTGGAACTGCGATTCTCATTTTAGATGTTTTAATATTTTCAGGTACTTTTCCATCAAAGTCATTAAATGATCCTTCTCTTCATGAACCATTTTTACTTCTTCCAGTTATTGGAATTGTTTCATTTATTGAATTACTTTCGTTATTTTTAACAAGTTTTGGATTGATAATATTCTTTAGTGGAGTTATCACACTTAGAAAAAAGAAATAATTATTTTGTTTTAGTTTTGTCTTTATCATCTTCTTTGTCCTTTGATCTACCAAGAAACTTTCTTAATTTGTTGAAAACATCATACTCCACTTTGATCATTCCACATTTCGGGCAAAACTCCGAGTCTTCCATTTCTGCACCACAGTAAGAACAGCTCATTCTAAGAAAATATGCTACTAGACTTAGATAAGATTATCTATAAAACAAGATATTTATTTAATTCAATTTAACTTTTTCAATATTGAGTAAAGAAGAAAACGAATTGATTGAAAAAATGCAGGCTGAAATTAAATTATTTGTCACAGAGTTCAAACCCATACCAGATGATAATATTATAGAAGTCTTAGACGGCAGATTACATTTTGCGATAAAAGACCAACTTGAATATATGACTAGAGGTGCAGACATAACTGTTGGAGAATATGCAAAAATACTTTTGAAAGACTTAATTGACTATATAGAATTTAATTGGCAAAAAAAAGATAGCAGTAATTTTCATCAAATAACTGAAATTCTAAATAAAGAAGAAGCATTAAAGAGAGAGAGAGATTCGGACATATCTGATTTAGAGGCTGAAATTAAATTATTTGTCACAGAGTTCAAACCCATACCAGATGATAATATTGTAGAAGTCTTAGAAAGTAGATTACATTTTGCAGTAAAAGACCGACTTGAATACATGGCTAAAACTGCAGACATAACTGTTGGCGAATCTGCAAAAATACTTTTGAAAGATGTAAAGGATTATGTTGAATCTAATTGGTCAACAGAAGGATTTAGTAAATACGTATAAAAAAATGCTACCTTTCTTGACTTGATAACTATTGATTACCTCCCCTTTTAGATTTTGTTTGAACAATAAATCATGTCTTTCAAATAAACCCTCAAGGTCAGTAATTACAGTTGTTGTAAATTGTGGTTTCATGATTCAATACAATCAAAACAGTATAAGATCAAATTTAAACAGGTAATTTTTGAAACTTGGTAATTTCTCGTTAATGAAAAATTATGAAAAGTTGTGACTAAAATACGGGCAATTTATGAGTAGGGGTTTTGTTTAGAATCTCTTTTTAATTCCAACAATCACAATAGCTGGAATCCCCAAATACATTCCAATATTCAACAAAATCAAACTAATTCCATACCCTAAAACTTCTACCTCTGAATCCATATCAACATAGTTCAAAATTGATAAACTGGAAATCATTGGAGTAATTGCAATCTTTACCATTTCTTTGAATACTGGATTTTCACGCTCTAAATCTGCTATCTGTGGAGAAAATGAATAGTACACATCATTGAACATTCCCATAAATGCAGAACCAGATTCAGTTTGTAATAGTGAGTTATCACGTAACTCTCTGAGTAGTTGAACTTGTGGGGCTAGCTCAGAACCATATGTTGCTGTAGCAATTAGACATCCTCCTCCTGGAATACCGCCAGGAGCGGAAGCACAATTCCCATTAATCAGTATTTCACCCATCTGTTCATGTGTTGATCCTTGAGCAATAACTTGGTGATTCTGAATTACAACAATTGTCAAGTAACCATCTGATGATAATTTTTGAATTTTTGCACCAAAAACTCCCTGACGGCCAAAGGTTGATTCACATCCAAAAATTATACTCTTATCACGTTGACCAGATATTTCAGTAAAATCAAAAGTCGTAGATTGATACGCACCTGACCAACTTGTGTCAGAATATATCAACAGTTTTGCTTGACCTTCAGGTATGTCTTTTGTTAATTCATCTGATATTCTTTTTTCTGTTGTTTGTGGTTGTGTATCTCTAACAGTTTGTGTAGGTGCAAAGGAAAAAACATGTGTTCCAGTTATTGTTATTTCATCATGACCTCTTTTGAATGGAATTGTTATTGTTCTATCAAATGATGTTACAATTTCATCGTAGGAAAATAGGTTTAAACCGCTAACCACGATTTCAAAATCAATATCATCGAAACCATCTCTTGCATCAATCAAATTTCTTGGCAATGTTATGATTAATTCCCCTCTGGCTCTGGGGTCTAGTGAAATTGCTAGGGATGCAGTTTCAATGTCTAAATCAAATCCTAAAACTTCTGCGCCACGTATGGTATATTCTGGTTCTTTAAACTGCTGTGCAAAAGTAGGCACAATAACTGCACCTAACATGACCACAAATAATGTAATTACTATAATTTTCACGTACACTGATAGTTGTTGCTTTACAAGCGACAAATAAACCCAGACTAATTCACTTATTCATTTTATTTTTAGATTCTCCTTTCTTTATCATCCACCAACGAAAGCCAACGAAAAGAGAAATGGCTATAATAATTCCAGCATAAAGCCAGTATTGACCAGTGTGATCCTGAAAAAGACATTGCTGAATCTCATTGTATAGTTCGTATTGCTCTAAAAGTTTGGGATCATTGTAACTGTTCAAATTCTGTTGGTTGAGAAAACTGATTCGTTCTTGGATTTGCTTTTGTAATGTCTCAAGATTTTTAGTATCTTTATCACTGCAAAAATATCCAAGTTGGAGGAAAATTTTTTCTAGATTAATCATGATTTACTAGATTTACGATTTTCTTAGCATTTAGTATTATTGGTGATATGAGAAATCTTGTCTAGGATTACGAATTATCGAAGTGTTAATAGTGTTAATCACGTAATAATATTATGAACACAGCTCCCATTTGGCAACATAGAGATATGTGTTCTGATTGCAAACGAGTAAAATGCATGAGTGGTTGTAACTGTGATTGTCATTGGAATCCCTAAAAACAAATTCTTGAGCAAGATTACAAAACAGTTTTCAAACTTTGGAAAACAAAGTAGAGAATTTTTATTTACATCAACTGAAATAATTCCATATGAAATCAATTGAATCACTAAACAAAAAGATTACAAGTTGTAAAAAATGTCCAAGACTTGCAGTATACATCAGAGATGTTGCAAAAAATAAGGTAAGGCGATTCAAGGATGAGAAATATTATGGCAAACCACTTTCAGGATTTGGTGATGTTAATGCCAAATTATTGATTGTAGGATTGGCTCCAGCTGCTCATGGCGGAAATAGAACAGGAAGAATGTTTACAGGAGATTCTTCAGGAGACTGGGTTACAAAGGTAATGCACAAGCACGGATTTGCCTCAATACCTACAAGTCTAAACAAAGATGATGGATTAATCCTCTATAACGCATACATTACAGCAGCAATTAGATGTGCTCCTCCACAAAACAAGCCAACACGAGATGAAATAGAAAACTGTTCCATATATCTACAAGATGAATTAAAAATTCTCAAAAACATCTCAGTGATTTTATGTCTTGGAAAAATTGCATATGATGCTACATGTAAGTTACTACAGATAAAACCCGAAAAGTTTGGACACAACAAGATATTCACATATGACAACTACAAGATTCTAACGTCTTATCATCCATCAAAACAAAACACACAGACAGGACGTCTAACATGGAAGGAGTGGTCTGCAGTATTTACAAAAGCAAAGAGATTGATCCAAATCTAGATGGATCAGATACTAGTGAACTTACATTATATGGTAGTTTGGACTGATTGATATGATGAATACGTGTAAGCATGAAAAAATAATATTAGATGATTTTATCTCCCACGAAACTGATGAGAATGGCAGATGTACAAAATATCTGTGTTTTAGTCATTGCTCTACGTGTAATCTTAAATTCAGAAAGTTTTTTGAACTGCTTGACAGCAAAAACAGAATCAAGTCCTTTGTTCTGACAAAGGAGGAACATGAATAATCTTGATTTTTCTAAAAACTAATTAATGAAATTAGCCAAATAATTGAAAGTATGGCTGATCCAACTGAAATCAACTCGGTATTTTGGAACGAAGAAAAAAAATCATGGGATCACAAAATGATTCATGTTGAAGAATATCATGGATTTGTAGAATGTCAACAATGTCGTAAACCCTTATCTCATAATATCAAAACAGATGGGGAATTCAAGGTAGTTTATGTGGAATGTGGGTGTTCTAGGCGAGAGAAGTGATCCCAAAAAATGACAAAAAATTAACCTAACAGTAATTATTTTTTATTCCAATTTTTTAACTCATACATAATTCTAGTCATTTTATTGAGTCAGGAATATCTCGCGGTGTTAGCTGGAAGAGCCCAGATGCTCACATAAACTAGTTAATGCATTACAGAGTCTTCAAGGTAAAGGAGACTGACTTTTTTTCCAGACAAGTTATTCACTATACATATATTTTTCCAATGAATAATCATCATCCAATGGTATAATTATGGCGTTTGCCATAAAATTATTAGAAATTGTCTCGTTATGAAACCCCAAAAATTAATATGAATATGGGTGTCGCCAAAGGAGTTATGATTGGCGTTATTGTACTAATTATAATTGGAGTAGTAGTAGCTTCTTCAGTACAAATTGTAGATGCAGGACACAGAGGTGTTTTACTACACTGGAACGCAGTTGATCTTACCGTTGCACCATTATCAGAAGGATTACACTTTGTAACACCATTTGCAGACTCTGTAGTACAAATGGAGATTAGAACATTGAAATTTGTAAAAACAACATCAGCTGCATCAAAAGACCTTCAGACTGTATCCACTGAAATTACAGTAAACTATCATCCTTCACCAAACTCAGTTAACATTCTATACCAAACAGTAGGATTAGACTATGAAAATAGAATTATCACACCAACTGTAGAAGAAGTTGTAAAACAAGTCACTGCAAAATATAACGCAGAAGAATTAATCACAAAAAGACCATTAGTAAAGTCTGACTTTGAAGCAGATATCAGTTCTCGTCTAAATGAATTCAACATAATTACAGATACTGTATCAATTACTGACTTTCAGTTTTCAGCATTATTTGCTCAAGCCATTGAATCCAAAGTAGAGGCAGAGCAAAAGGCATTCAAAGCAGAAAATGATCTTAAAAGAATTGAAGTAGAGGCAAGACAACATGCAGCACAAGCAGAAGGTATTGCTCAAGCAAACATTGCTGAAGCAAGTGGAGAAGCCGAAGCAATTAGAATCATCAATAACGCACTTTCAACTAACCCACACTATCTAGAATGGTTAAAGACACAACAATGGGATGGGAAATTACCATTGGTAGTTGGTGAAGGTGGAACACCATTCATAGCAATACCAACTCAATAACTTAATTAAAATTTTAGACTAATTCTTTTTCTCAGTATCTGATTTGTCTCTCATTGAATCATACATTGAAAGAAATTGATCAGGTTCACGTTGTCTGTAACGTTTTTGGAGAAATAAGATCTCTTTATCTGAAATTTCTTTTCCTTTGAAAGCATGATATTCTTTTATGATTTGATATTGAGTTTTTTTAATATTAAATTCTCTAAGGGTGGCGTTAACGGATCTGTTACACAAAAAATCATTTAATAGAAAACGATATACCAAATAACCAGAGATTCCTAGAACAGCAACTAATGTTATGGGTATGATGTAACCAATTACCATATTTTTTTACTGATTTACTTAGTATTATATTGTATTTATTCTCAAAAACTTGTGGCTAGAATAATTCTTGGTATTTTTTACCCACAAAATTAGACACAGCTAATTAGTTTGCTCTAATTTTCAAACCGTTTAAATGAATAATTTACAGTATGACAAATATGAATCAAGATTCATGTAGAACATGTGGAGTAGCATTAGAAGTAAAGAAAAAATGTAACGTTTGTTCTCAAGCAAATCAATTCTTTTGTCACAACTGTGGATATGAGAGTGAAGAACAAATTCATTCTCAATGTATACTAATAAGCTGTAATCATGCCCTACTAGGTGCATAGTTAATTATTCTAAATTCATATAAAATTTGAAAATTTTATAACTAGTTTTTTAGAAATCATTCTATGACTGAGAAAACTGATATTTCTGAAGAAGATCTATTTGTGACTGAATTTCCAAAAAAGGGCTATAGCATTGTAGATTATCTTCAAGGAAGAGTACATTTTGCTTTACTTGATGAAATGAAGCTGATGACAAAGTCTGGAATGACACAATCACAAATCAAAGAAACAATCATAGCTAATGTGACTGAGATCATAGATAACTTTGAACCCGAAAAAGAATCAAAAAGTCTTTGATTTCATCATCCCTGATTCTGCCATGATGATTTTGTGGCATTTGCAATAACAGTTAGTATGCGGCATATCGTTATCATTTCTGTACTTGCATTCTTTTGTGTGTTCTATCATTGACAATTTTTAGAAACCAATATTGTATTATGATAAAGTTGGATCACGGCTTAATATGTTTAGTATGTGTTCAACAATTTGTTTTTGACCTCCACCATGAAGATCTGTTCGTACTTGATCAGAACTCAAACTAACAAAAATTAGATTATCTTCTCCAAGAGGAAAAGTCATTCTTGTTATCTTTTCAAATGCTGCTATAGCATATAATCCCCTTCCAATTTTTGGAGATAATTCTTTTCTTCCTTTCCATGCAACTGCAGCTCTTTTGAGTGAGGCCTCAGTCTCTTCTTTAGATAGATAGTTTGTAATCCCCGGACGATGGTGTATAGCAAGTATCTTTCCTTCATTATCCGAAATTATACTATGTCTGATGTTAGGGTCAGAGTTCATTATCCTCATTAAGAGATTCATAAAATCCATCCTTTTTTCTAGAATTAGATATTACTTAAGGGATCCTCAAATTACTATTTACGAAAAACTTTTAGAATTATTTTTAATTCTCATCATTTCAAAATTTAACTGCTTTGTGAATTTGCAGTTTTTTCGTAAAAAAATTCTTGTTTTTCCAATTTTTTTTCAGAAATAATTCTACATTTTCTCATAGGAACTAAACTAGAAATTTGCTCATACGTACTCAAATCTATCATATCTTTAGCATAAGCAATCTGCAAGAGAGGTGGCCTTTCTTCAATCATTGGTTTTACTTGTTCATATCCACTACTTTGTCTCATCCCTGTTCTGAATAATCCAATCTGCTTGTTACTCTTTGATATCTGGGGATCTTGGTAACAACAAATTGCATACTCATCATCCTTTTTTTCAATAATTGTCAATCTTGTGAATTTCTCACTCCAACTCTCTATTTCTTTAGCAATAGAGATGGCCTCTTCTTTATCCTCAAATACAGTTGTAACTACAAACCGCTCTTTTTCATATGCCCATAAAATTCCAAAGTCTCCGTGCCAATTAATTTCAAAGGACATACATTTCATCAAGGAATTATCAAATTAATGCTTTCGAATTTTTAGATTATTACTAATAATATGGAGATTTATTGTTTAGATTTTGTTATCTCAATTAAACAAATGTTTGAATATTCATGGTAATTTCTTTTAT
>CATMRH010000059.1 GCA_950073955.1 uncultured archaeon
AAATAGAGTCAAACAGATGGACTCAAATTCTAAATTAATATTATTGGGTGGAATTGGTCTTGCAAAAAAAGAATTTTATGGTGAACTTGATTCGGAATTGGTAAAAAAATGTCGGTTTGTAGAAAACTTGTCTTTTTCTACTCCAATTACTGATATCCATAAGAAGATAATCCATCACTTGTACCAGCATAGAAGAAAATATGTCACTCAAATAATTGCAAAATACGAGAAACTATTCAAAGAAGGGCTAACTGCAAAGAGAAATGATGTTATCTACAAGGCATTAAAAATTGGAGCCGTAGATACACTAATTGTCTCTGCAAACTATCACACCAACTCTCAGTTCAAAATTATAATGAAGATGCTAGAGATTGCTAGGAATAACTCTACTAGAATAGAGTTTGCAGTATCTCCAACAATAATTACAAAGCTAGACCTTCATAACTCTGTTCTAGCCATACTTCGATACAGAATAAAATAATCTTAAGTTCATATTAGAAAAATAGATTGTCAGATATTCATTGTCCGTTTTGTGATATAAAACCAAAGGAATCCACAAAAAAATGGGAATTTACTGGTGCACATGTAAGTAGGTTTCATTGTGAATGCGGAAAATTTTTCAATTACTATGAAGGCAAAACATCATCTTGGACTATTTCCAAGAAAAAATCTTGAAAGCCTACTAATTATAATATTTAATACAAAACTTCATTCTTATAATTGATTTTTTTTAGTTCCTAACTGGTACCAATATAATCACCAAAAACCTTCTAATCCTGTCGTACTTGAACTCAGTATTTATTCAATCAGTATTGCTGGCTTGAATGGCCTTGCATGTCTAGCTTTTCCTTTGGGATCATAGATATTTTCATCATCTTCAGCAAATACAGATACTTCAACACCAAAGTCATGCTTTGCAATTGAGATCAACTCTTCTGAAACAAACTGTTTCTCATCAAACTCTTTAGTTTCAAGCTTTGTCTTTCTAATTTCAGTTGGTTCAGACAAAATATCCTTGATAGTCTTTTGAACAAAGTCAGGATTCTTCTTAATGTCAGAAGTTTCTGGATTAGCTATCAACTCTTTCATTATTACTCCCATGTTAGTCTGCTCATTAATCACTTGCTCCAAAATAGCATGATAAGCTTTAGACTTAAACGAATCAGCTGTGTAAATGGTAATCTTCTTTGGAGTTATTTTAGTAACTTTGAGAATATTTGCAATATCATTAATGATTGACTTTAACAAGTCTTCAGCTTGGATAGCTTTAGCATCAATTACTCCAGTATCTACTTCAGGCCAGCTAGTCTTTGAGACCATCTTAGGATTACCAAGCTTCTCCCACATCTCTTCAGCTATGTGTGGTGCAAATGGTGATAACATTGCAACTCTAGTACTCTGAATTTGATGTAATATCGCATCATAATCCCTTCTTCCTTTGGCTTTAGCTCGTTTGAGATACCAAGCCAAATCACCTTCAAATGCAAATAATATCTCATGAAGTGCCTCTCTTAGCCTCATCTTCTCTACAGAACCAGTAACATTTGCTATCAAATTCTGCACTCTACTTGCAATCCACCTATCTTCAGCCTCAGAAATAGTAATTTGACCTGATTTTAGCCTCGAGCATTCCTCTAAAATTGATTCTAGCTTATTCTTAATTCCACCAACTGATTCTAAATTAAAGTCAGCATCCTGTAACAGCTCAGCTGATATGATTATAGCTAATCTAATTGGATCAGCTCCATAATCATTAATGGCTTGTCGCAATGGAATAATATTTCCCATTGATTTAGACATTTTTTTGCCATCCATTAGTACAGAACCATTAACAACAATTTGTTGCGGCCAATTATTTTCAGGAAATATAGCTACATGATTAAAAACAAAAAATGTCAAGTGATTTGGAACTAAATCTCGACCAGAATGTCTTGAATCAACTGGATAAAAGTATGAAAACTCTTTTCTTATCTCTTCTAGTATTCTAGAATCAATTCCAGATACTTTATCAGCTGAACCCTCACCTAAAAATACATAATCAAAGAATTCTTTTGATAAATTCTCAGCTAGAATGGTTCTATCATTAACGAATCTAGCTATTGTATAATATGCCATATAGATTACAGAATCAGACAAACTTTCAACAATCCAGTCCTTGTCCCATGGTAGTTTAGTTCCCAAACCATGTTGTCTTGCACAAGCTCGCTCATGAAGCCAACCAACTACATAATGAAACTCATCAACTATCTCATTTGGTAATACACTCATTCCATCAAAACACTTTGTAGCTTTATCTTTCCAGTCTTTATCGCCATAATTAAGAAACCATTGGTTTGTCAAAATTCTAACAACACATTCAGCTCCACAACGACAGTGTACAGGAGCATTTGTTAATTCTAATAAAATATTTGAATACTTGTTACTCTCTAACCATTCCTTTATTCCATCTTTAGCTTCAGATACTTTTTTGCCAGCAAACTGCTCGCAATTATCTTTGAGAACTCCACCGTAGAACTCTTTTCCGTAAATCTCATCTGTAGCTTCTTCTAGCATGGGGTCATCTTGGTTTTTTATCTCAAATTTCTCACAGGCCTCTTTCGCTGAAAACTCTCCATATCCCTCCGTAGATATGATGGATATGGGCTTGATTAGCTGATATTCCGAGCCTAGAGGCTGATCTTTCTTGAAATCAACTAATGCCTGGTAGTCAAATGGAGCGTGGGCTGGAACGGACATTACAAGACCAGTTCCAGTAGCTGATTCCACAAAACTAGCTTCTAGCATTGGAATTGATTTATTGAGATGTGGAATGGTAACATTTTTTCCAACCAAGTCAGAACCAGCTATCTCGCCTTGAAAAGAAATTTCTTTATCCAAAAATTCTAGCTTACGTGCACATTCTTTAGATACAATCCATTTCTCACCATCAACAGTAATTTTTTTATACATTGTTCCAGGATTTACCCATAAATTAGTTACACCAAAGATTGTTTCAGGACGTAGTGTTGCAGTTGGTATGATGTAATCATCAAACTTGAATTTAATTAAAATATATTCAGTGAAACCCGGTTCTACATCACCCATTGTATCGTGTTGTGATACTGGATTCTGATCACGTGGACACCAACCTACAGGATGATTCCCTTGTATGATCAAGTTTTTCTCTTTCAAAATATTAATCTGCCATTCGATAAATTTCTGATAAGCTGGAACTATTGTAGTGAACTCTCTCCTCCAATCTATGGAATAACCCATCTCAATCATTCCAGATTTAATCTCTTCATGGAAATAATCAGCAATCTTTATCGGTTCAACAAATGTCTTGATAGCTTCTTCTGGAACATGATACAAGTCACG
Source organism: uncultured archaeon (assembly GCA_950073955.1). Lineage (GTDB taxonomy): Archaea > Thermoproteota > Nitrososphaeria > Nitrososphaerales > Nitrosopumilaceae > Nitrosopumilus. The sequence continues at coordinate 3,358 of CATMRH010000059.1, forward strand.
AAGATTATCAATAATCTCCTTATCATTGGATTGAACTCTTCTTGCCATGCCGAGTATGGGTGTTCCAGTATAATGGAAACCCATTGGGAATAAGACATTGTACCCTTTCATTCTATAGAACCTAGCATGAATGTCAGCTATGGTGTAAGTTCTTCCATGTCCAATGTGTTGAGGTGAGTTGGGATATGGATATGCTACTGTAATGAATTTTTTTGGTTTGTCATTTGGGTTTGTCTCAAAGTCTTTGGAATCATTCCACTTTTTTCTCCACTTTGATTCTAATTCATTCCAGTTAATTTCCATATTTTTCACTATTCCAAAACCATTGATTTTGCTTTAGAAAGAGCTTCTGATATTTTATCTCTATTTTTGCCTCCTCCTTGAGCAAATGTTGCGTTTCCACCGCCTGCACCTCCAAGAATTTTTGATATTTCTGTGACTAGAGACCTGGCATTCTTCTCTTCAGACACGTTTTCCCCTGCATAAACAATAATTCTACTCATATTATTGTCCTCAAAAATTCCGAAATATACTAAACTAGAATCTTTCTTGATCAACTGTTTTCCTAAATTCATATGGAAAAATTCATCATAAGCAGAACTAGATACAAAACATAATTTTCCAGAATCTGTTTTCTCTAAATGAATATCATTCCAAATTATTTTTTTATCATTGGCGTCTGAATTCTTTTTTAAGAAGTCCTCTACAATTAACGGAATAATTCTTCTTGTCTCTTCTTTATTTTCCTCTCTTTCTCTGTTTATCTCTTCTTTACTTTTTTTCATTTCTGACATCTCTACCAAGGCTGATTCTTGTTCGTTCACATATGCTTGTGCAGTATTCCCTGAAACAAATTCTATTCTAATCACTCCATCTTGGATTCTTTTTGTTCTAGTAATCTTGATAAGCTCAATATCTCCAGTCTTCTTGACATGTGTTCCACCACAAGCTTCAATGTCTTTGTCTTCAATTGATACAATTCTAACTGATTTAACGGGAACTACTCCTCCCTGATAAATTCTAAAACCATACTTTTGTTCTGCTGTCCCACGATCAAAGTATTCTATTGTTACAGAAAGATCTTGTTTTATCATATCGTTTGCTGCATCTTCAATTTCTTGTTTTTGTTTCTTAGTAAGTGAAGAGTGATGTGTGATATCTAATCTAGCATGATCATCATCTTTGAATGCAGAATGTTGCCAAACCCACGAACCCAAAATTTTACGAGATGATGCATTTAGTATGTGTGTACTGGTATGGTTCTTTGTAATGTTGGAACGACGAGTTTCATCCACTTTACAAGAAACAGTATCTCCTTCTTTTGGTATATCACCTTCAAGCTTGTGTAGAATGACTCCACCATGTTTGTTCACATCAACTACTTTTGAGCCTGAAATAGTGCCATAGTCTGGTTCTTGCCCTCCTCCTCTTGCATAAAATGAAGTTCTATCTAATACCGCCAAATCATCAATTACTCTGAGAACCTTGGCATCAAATGACATTGGATCATCTTTGTAGAATAACATCTCAGTTTCAGGAAGGCCTTCAATGGATAGCTGCTCAACAGTCTTTTTCTTGTCTGATTGATGCAGATCTGATAGTTTTGCATAAAATGACGAAGGAATTTCAGAAATTGCGTTAATCTCTTTGAGATATTCTGGCGTAACCCCATCTGATTCGTATAGCGTGATTAACTCATCAACACTTGGGGCTCTGCCTTTTACTTTAGCTGCAATCTTCTTCATTCTTGATTTTGATTCAACATATCTCTGAGATTCTATCTTTAGAATGGTCTTGACGTCTTCTCTCTTTGAATCAAGTTCTGGATATGTATTTTTCAAATAATCAATATGCATATCAACCAATTCATCAATGTCTAGCTTGAGATTCATTCTATCAACTGTTCCTCTAATTCTTCGAATCATCATTCTTAGATTATATCCACCACCAACATTACTTGGTAGAGCACCATCAGCTATTGCAAAGATCAAAGTACGAAGATGATCTGCAATAAGATACATTCCTTCAAGTGGAGTGATGATTTTTCTTACTTGATCATCTGTTAGTCCTGCGGAGCTAACAGCATGTTTCCTTACATCTATCAAGTCATCATAAATTTCTAAATTCTTTGCAATTAATGTAAAGTATTTTTTCAACATCTCAGAATCTGAATCAATTCCTATCTTTTGCATGAGATGATTTGTTATTGGACCAAAACAGCAGTCATATGCAGTAGGAGTTCCCATTGTAATCCATGCAAATCTCTCAAGACCTGCACCCATGTCTATAATTTTCTGGTCAAGAACAGTATGCTTGCCTAGCTCGCCCTGAAACTCAGTAAATACCGCATTTCCAAGCTCCAGTCCTCTAACAAAATATTCTAACGATGATCCAAATGAACCGCCGCCGGCCCATACGTCTTCAACAAAGACAACTTCCTCTTTCTTTATTCCAAATTGCTCAGTTAGTAATCTAAAGTCCAAATCAACACATTCATCCTTCCAATAACCATTAGAATCTGGAATGCTGTGTTGCCCTATCATACAAAAGCTAGAAAAGTGTCTGCCAGTTACTCCAACATTTTCCAAGTCTTTGAAACGCAAACATGTCTGTGGAACAACTAGAGGATTCGCAGGAAACTCAAAGACTACCTTAGAACCCATCACTCTTTGAAAATCAACAATTGATGCTATAGTAAAGTAAAGATCATCACGCCATCTACAGACAACAGGATATCTACTTACTGAAGTGTGGCCGTTTTTTACAAAAAATTCTTCAACTTGCTTCCAAGCTTCTGTATAATCAAATCTCTTGGTTGTTGGTGGGTCTCCAATGAATGAATATGTGTCATCTGCGTCTTCCGGACACATATCTCGTCCAGAATCCAAAGTCCAAAAGAATCTGCCACATTTCGAACAAGCCTTTCTAACAAAACCTTGTTCTTCGAATAACTTGACCTTGTAGTATCTATCAGAATCTGATGAAAATTCCTTTAGAATCTCTTTTTTATCCAACGTTGAGCATTCTCCAATCCAATATTAAGAATTGTTGTTTAACAATATTCCTTTTTGATTCAGATATGCAAATGCATTGATTAATTCATCTTCTGAGATCAATCCATCCATATGCCATTTTGAGATATTTTTTATCCATTGAGGACTATTGTTGGTGTCATAAAGTGAGGTAACTCGAAGAATTCTATCATCGTTAAGTGATGGATTACCACGTCCGTCTTGATTACTAGTTAAGATGTACAAACCATCAGGTCCTTGCACCACATCTCTCAGTCTTCCGAATTCTCCCAAGAATAACTTTTCATGAGAGATTACATTGTAATCTGAATCAAAGTCAATCATTAGTAGGTGCTGTCCTCTAAGTGAAGCTACAAAATATTTTCCATTCCATTGTGGGATCTCTTCACCATAGTAAAATGCAGCCCCCGATGGAGCCCAAGTATCATCACCTGAATGCAATATTGGATTGGTCAAACCATCTTTTGTTTCATCACCAATTACATCCGGCCAACCATAATTTTTTCCAGGTTCTATTAGATTCACTTCATCGTGTGCAGATGAACCATGTTCTGATGCAACCAGATTTCCTGATTCATCCCAGTCAATTCCTTGAGGATTTCTGTGTCCGATTGAATAAACAGGAGAATTTTCCCATGGGTTGTCATCAGGTATTGTTCCATCAGAATTTATCCTGAGAATTTTACCTGAAACAGAATCCAATCTTTGTGAAAGATTAGGATCTCCTGCATCTCCAGTTGTAACATACAATTTATCATCTGGTCCAAACTTTATTCTACCTCCATCATGGTATGATGCCCCTGGAATATCCTCAAGTAGAATTTTGTCTTCAGTTAGAACATTGTTTGATTCTACAAATCGCACAAGTTTATTCTTAGTTGATAGAAATTCATTGTAAGTATAGTAGATGTAGATGTAATGATTTGATTCAAAGTCAGGATCCAGTGCTATTCCAAGCATTCCTCCCTCTCCACCTCCTACATTTAACGACATGATTTGTTTTTGTATTGAATTCTCAATTACATTTAGGGTTCCTGTTCTTTCAGAAAAGAAGATCCTGCCATCTGGTGCAAAATCAATACTCCATGGAATAGAAAGATTCTCAGCTACTACCTCTACTCTTACTCCCAAGTCAGGATAAGATTCTGCAAAAGCCATACTTGTCATTCCAAAAATAATTAGAATAGAAAAAGTAATTGTGGTTTTCATACTGTTCATTTGTGCTGATAAATAATACATTAAATACACTATCAAT
>CATMRH010000060.1 GCA_950073955.1 uncultured archaeon
AGCGCACCGGACTCTTAATCCGGTTGTCGAGGGTCCGAATCCCTCTAGACCCGCTACTTTTCTTTATTGCAATTATCGAATTATTTCATTAACTTGTTTTTCCAAGTTTTCAATGGACAGATTGATTTTATTTTCTCTATTAGTGATATCTGTTCTATAGTTGTTGATCTTTTGAATTCTATCAGAAATCATTCTTTTTTGTTCATCATATCCTGAGGAACCATATGATTTTCTATCCTTTAGAGAGGAGACAACAGTTGTAGAGGAGATAATTTTTGAAACGATTTTTGGATTTACTTTAGTACCAACTACAGATTTTTTGATTTCTGTTGAAGTCAATTTTGAAATAGGTTTTTTTGAATGATATGCCGTTTGGACTAAAACACCTGTAATTTTATGCGTTACTCTAAATGGAATTCCCTCTTGAACTAATTTTTCAGCGATATCTAGTGCAATAAGATTACTTGATTCAGTAACTTTTTTCATTTGTTTTTCATTCACTTTCAAAGTAAGGAGTATCGATTTTAAAATTAACAGTGAGCTGATGGATATTTTTGATGTGGACCAAATAGATGATTTTATTTGTTGTAAATCACGTCCATAACCTGTTGCTAGTCCTTTGATAGTTGTTAGAATTGCAGTCAAGTTTCCAATAACTTCAGCAGTTTTACCTCTTGTTAATTCCAAAATATCTGGATTCTTCTTTTGAGGCATTACGCTTGAAGGAGATGTAAATTCATCAGATAGTTCAATAAAAGAAAATTCAGATGTAGACCAGAGTACAAAATCTTCAGATATTCTACTTAAATTGGTCATCAAAATTGAAATCATTGCAACATATTCTGCCACAAAATCACGCGTACTTGTTGCATCAATCGAATTCTCAACAAGATCATCAAAACCTAACATCTTTGCAGTGCTATGTCTATCAATTGGTAGACTTGTTCCCCCAATAGGTCCTGCACCAAGTGGACTTTGATTAACTCGTTCAAAGGTTCCATAAAGTCGTTGAAAATCTCTGGACAAAACATCTGCATGTGCTAAAAGATAATGAGAAAATAGACCTGCTTGAGCTTGCTGAAGATGAGTGTAAAGGGGCATGATTGTTTTCTGGTGATTTTTTGCCACAGAAACAAGAGCTTCAATAGTATCTAGAAGACAATTGCAAATGATATTGATGTCGTCTCTAATTTTCATTCTAATATCTAAAGCAACCTGATCGTTTCGTGACCTTGCAGTATGCATCTTTCCCCCACTTGCCATTCCAGCCTTTTTGATTACTAGTGATTCAATTAATTCATGAATGTCCTCTGCGCCAGACGATGAATCAAATTTTTCTTTTTTCAAATATTTCAAAGCTAACAAGATTTTTTTTGCATCATTTTTTGTTATGATGTTTTTTTGATATAACATCAAGGTATGAGCTTGGCTTCCAATAATATCATAGAGTGCAATTTCAGAATCATCATCTATTGATGAAACATAATCTAAAGTAATACCACTCAAATCATTTCCAAGACGTGAGCGATACATTACCTAAGGTTTTAGAATGGTTATATATAGCATCAACGCTTTTGCCCACATGAGTCAGGATATCAAATTACTGCGAGTAAAAATATTTGATGAGTTATCAAAGATTGTAGATCCAGAAATTAACACATCAATTGTTGAATTAGAATTAATTGATGAGGTTGATATCAATGATAGTAATGTTAAAGTTGATTTACATCTTACTAGTCCATTCTGTCCAGCAGTTTTTGGTTTTAAGATTTGCCAAGATGTTCACGATTATCTTTTGAAGGTAGATGGAGTTGATGATGTTAAAGTAAATGTTTCAAATCACTTTATGGCAGAGCAGATTAACAATCAGGTAAACAATAGCCCAAACCCAAAAAAATAGAATTAACTTCTAAATCCTAGTAAATAGCCTCGAAGCAGTTGTATTCCCATAGCAGGATCAACGCCTTTTGGACATACTTGACTGCAAGAACCAGCAAAGTGGCATCTCCATATTCCATGAGGTTCATCAATCATCTTAAGTCTGGAATCTTTGCCCTTGTCTCTGCTATCTGCAACATATCGATATGCTTGAGCTAATGCTTGCGGTCCAACAAATGAAGAATCTGTTGCCATTGTAGGACATGCAGAATTACACAAACCACATTTGATACAATTAGCAAATTGGATGTATTGTTCTACCTCTTTAGGAGATTGTAAGAATTCTTTTGCATCAGATTCTAGTTCTGTATCATCTCGTATAAGATATGGTTTAATTTTATGATGGCTGTCAAACATTCTTTCAAACTTTACAGCCAAATCACGAATAATTGGAAAGTTGCTCATAGGTTCAACTGTAATAACATTAGAGTTTAGTTCACTAATTTTTGTAAAACATGCAAGTCTTGGTTTTCCATTAATCATCATTCCACATGAACCACATGTTGCTTGTCTACAAGAGTAGCGAACCGCTACTGAATGATCAAAGTGTTTTTTGACATCAAGAATTGCCTCTAGAACAGTTGTCCATTTCTGATATGGAACAGTAAACTCCATAAATATACTTGAATCATCATGTTTAGGATTATATCTTGAAATTCTAAGTGTTATTGATTTAGAAGAGGACAATGGTGTTGATGTTTGTTCCTCTGCAATACTAGTTACCTGTGCCATTTCTATACCAATCCCATGTTAACTACAATAATTGTTCTTGAACCGTATGCTATTAATCCAATCATTGCAGCTAGACAACCATAAGAAACGGCTTTTTCATAAATTCTTCCTTGTTTTAATTCCAATAAAATAACTCTAAGACCATTAAATCCATGAATTGAAAGTAAGACAAGTATTAATTCCAACATTATAGCATATGGAACGAATTTGTAGTTGGCAAGAACACTTTCATACTCTAAGGATTCTGCAAATCCCTGCGTAAGGCGCATCAAAACGTGAACTGCCACTAGGGCTACTGCTGCAATGGCAGTTCCATAGTGAATTTTCATGATTGTGCTTTCTCTCATCTTATTCACCAAACAATACCGCTAGTCCATACATCATTGCAAATGCTGCAAGAACAATTGCAGAATAGATACCTATCTTATGTCTGTAATTTTGTGATGCTGGCTCATATGGATAATCAGGTCTAGCAGGTTTTCCTACACCAACTCCTCCATGTCCTAACATCACTCTAATTCCATTAACAGTATGAAATACACACATTCCAATTACAATTGATAAAATAATATGTCCTTCAGTAGTTGATGTCATTTCTAACAATTCATCCCATCCAACTTGTCCTCTCAGAATATTACTTGTTTCATAAATGTGAGCTACAAAATATGCCAATAATCCTAACCCACTTAATCGCATTAACAAATATGCAACTCGTTCGATTCCATAGCGACGTGGATTGGCCATTCCTCCAATGCCCTCTTTGTGTTCGTCTTTGGTCATCTAATATTTTCTCTCCACTGGCTTGTACTTAGTAATTGTTACTGGAAATGTTTTCATGATTGGTTCATTTGGATCATAGTAAGCAAGTGTATGATGTAAGAAGTTTACATCATCACGTTTAGTATAATCAGTTCTTGCATGTGCACCACGAGATTCTTTCCTGTTAATTGCACCAATCAACACAACTTCTGCTACTCGAAACATAGAATCAAGTTCCATTACATTTGAAAAGTTAGTGTTATACTCTTTTGCCTTATCATCAACATGTTTCCAAGTCTGCTCTCTGAGATCACGAATCTTCTTGAGACCTGCTACTAAATCAGTTTCATTTCTGTAGACATAGGCCTTTTCATTCATAGTATCAGTAAGTTCTTGTCTAATTTCATATGGATTTACATCACCACTTCCTCTAAAGATTCCATCATAGATTCTCTTTTCTTCTGCTTCAACCAAACTATTTGGCCAAGAAATTGATGGAATTCCCTTTTGGATATATTCCACTGCCAATTCTCCAGTAATTTTACCCCAAACGATACATTCCGAGGTTGAATTTGCGCCTAGTCGGTTTGAACCATGAACACTATTACACGCAGCCTCACCTGCAGCCCAAACTCCTTGCATTTGTGTTGCACCCTGAATATCAGTATGAATTCCTCCCATCATATAATGACAAACAGGTCTAATGTCAAGTAATTCTTCAGCAGGATCAATACCAGAAAATTTGATAGAGATTTCTCTAATTCCACCTAATTTCTCTTTAATCTTTTCATCTCCAATATGTCTTAAATCAAGTTTCATACAATCAACCCCAGTTTCATGTTTGAATCCTCGACCTTCTTGAATTTCTGTCATTATTGATCTTGATACAATATCACGTGGAGCTAATTCCATTTTACTAGCAGCATAATCTTTCATAAATCGTTCACCTTTGTTGTTAAGTAGATAAGCACCTTCTCCTCTTGCACCTTCTGTGATCAAAATTCCAGATGGTAAAATTCCTGTTGGATGGAATTGCACAAACTCCATATCTTTTAGTGCCATGCCAGCACGAAATCCCATATCCAATCCATCTGGAGTTGATGACAGTGCATAAGTTGAAAAGCTGTATAACCTTCCAGCACCGCCAGTTGCAATGATAAGAGCTTTTCCTTTAATTATGTAAAATGTACCAGAAGATAATTCAATTGCAGTAAGTCCCATGAATCGTTTTCCGTCATGAATAATTGATGTTGCAAACCATTCATTGAGATATTCTATATTTTCATATTTTTGACATGTATCATACAAAGTTTGCATTTCAAAAAAGCCAACTTTATCTGATGCATAAGTTGCTCTTGGAAAACTATAACCACCAAAGTTTCTTTGATCAAGTCTGCCATCGTCTCTTCTAGACCATGGCATTCCCCAGTGTTCTAATTGATGAATTTCTTTTGGTATTTCTACACAAAGTTTTTCAGCAACATCTTGGTCTGCAAGAAAGTCACTTCCATATATGGTATCATAAATATGGGATTCAATAGTATCTCCTTCATCTTCAAAAAGTACTGCTGCAGTTCCTCCTTCTGCAGATACAGAATGAGAACGCATTACTTGTAATTTTGAAACAATACCGATTTTGAGATTTGGTCCTTTTTTTGCAGCTGCTATTGCGGCTCTTAAGCCAGCAAGGCCAGAACCACAAATTATCAAATCAAATTCAATGGAATCAGTCATTTTTCAGACAAACTTGCTTTGAGTGTGATAAATATGTAGTAATTGAGAGGCGTAATCCCAAATATTAAAATATATCACTAGTGATATCACTAGTGATGATTTCGGAGTGGTTTCAGAGAGTAGGAAGTTCAATTCCTAGAGGGTTTTCTAGATATTTCATTTTAGAATTATTGAAAAAGAAAGAACGTACTGGAAAAGAGATCATCGATTATGCAGTTGAACAAAGTAACGGAATTTGGAAACCATCTCCAGGATTGATCTATCCATTATTAGGTAGATTACTAGATGAGGAATTAATTAAAGAAACTAAAGATGGAAGATATCAACTAACAAAGAAAGGAAACGAAACAGCAGCTGATGTAGATAAGATAAACGATATTGTTAGAAAGCAATTGGAGGTTTTATTTAGACTTAGCAACGTAGGAAGATTTGTTGCTATAGATATATTAGAAAAGATTTCAGCAATGGGTTCTATCCTAAGTTCAAATTTTGCCCATATGACTGATGATGAAACAAAGAAATACAAACATTTTCTTGAATCAGAATTAAAGAAAATTCAAGGGAAAGAAGTACAGAAGAAAGGCAAAGAAATTAAGATCGAATAGAAATATAGAAAATTATTTGAAGTTTCTCAGAGAATCAAATCCAGATAATGTCTATAAAATAATTTCGGATAATTTTTGATTAAAATCATAAATAATTCAGAGAAAGAACACAATTATGAAAAATTTAAGAAATGGGTTAAAATCAAAAAAACCACTTGTTATTCCAGGAGTTTATGATGCATTAGGTGCAAAAATTGCCCAAAAAGTTGGATTTGAGGCAATGTTCCAAACAGGTTATGGAACATCTGCAACTCTATTTGGAATGCCAGATTATGGATTTATTGGAGCAACAGAAACAGTAGATAATGCTAGACGCATATGCAGAGCAGTTTCAGTACCTGTAATCGTTGATTCAGATACAGGATATGGAAATGCTTTGAGTGTATGGAAATTAGTAAAGGAACTAGAATCATCAGGAGCTGCAGGAATTTTTCTCGAAGATCAAAGATGGCCTAAAAGATGTGGACACATGCAAGGAAAAGAAGTAATTTCACAAGAAGAATACACTGAAAAATTATCAGCTGCGCTTGATGCAAGAGAAAGCAAAGATTTCATAATTGTTGCAAGAACAGATGCAAGAGCTACTGAAGGATTAGATATAGCTATTGAGCGTGGAAAACAAAATAAGAAAACAGGCGCAGATGCAATATTTGTGGAAGCCCCAAGATCATTGGATGAAATGAAAAAGATTGGAAGAGAAATCAATGCGCCATTGGTTGCAAACATGATTGAAGGAGGAGCTACACCATTGAGTTCTGCTGAAACATTAAACAAGATGGGATTTAAAATAATTCTCTATCCACTATCTGTTTTGTATGCTAATACATTTGCAACCATGAATATTCTAAAAGAATTAAAGAAATCAGGGAATACTACAAAATATAAACAAAAAGTTGTGAATTTTGATCAGTTCAATGATTTAGTTGAACTTCCAAAGTTCAGAAAGATGGAAAAAAAGTACAGAATTTTAAAAAGGAAATAAAATAAAAAATTTCAAGTAAAGCGTGTTTATGCTGAGTTTCTCTTTACTTCAATTTCTATTGTTGAAACGTTTCTGGTTCGACCGTCTTGTGATTCCAATGCTTCTGAGCCAATTTTAATTGTTCCGATAGCATAGCCTGCACTTTCTGTTTTTCGTGCAATGATTTGAGATACATCTACAGCGCGACCTATGCTCATTCCTCTAGCTTTGATGTAAACGGCAGGTAAGTTTGCCAATTGAATTAGCGTGGATGTAACATACGCCATCAATGGTTTCTTACCTATGAATATGGTATCTCTGTTTCCTGAAGTTTCTCTAGGTGTAGAAGTCTGTGTGTTTTCTGTAGTCTCTTTAGGTGTAGAAGTCTGTGTGTTTTCTGTAGTCTCTTTAGGT
>CATMRH010000061.1 GCA_950073955.1 uncultured archaeon
AGAGAATTTGTCAACTAACAAAAGAGAACGACACAGTAGTTTGTCCAGGAAAAGTTCTTGGAACAGGTAACGTTCCTCACAAAATTACATTATGTTCATTTTCAATTTCAAGTTCTGCCGCAAGTAAAATAATTGATAACGGTGGAAAACTAATCAGTTTCTCAGATCTGATTGAGCAGAATCCTACTGGAAAAGGAGTGATACTACTTGGCTAGTCAAGAAACAGTTGTCAGAACAGATAGGCCAATTGTAGTTGATGCAACAAACCATATTGCTGGAAGATTAGCATCAAATGTAGCAAAATTACTGATCAAAGGAAACAGAGTGTCAGTTGTAAATTGTGATAAAATTATGATGAGTGGAACAAGAAGTAATCAAATCAAAGAATATAGAGAATTTTTGGAAATTAACAGTATTATTAATCCAAAACACGGACCTGTTCATTACAGAAGACCTGATACAATTATGGCAAAGATGATTCGTGGAATGTTACCATATGATAGAAAACCATCAGGTAAAGAATCACATCAAAGACTTAGAACTTACATTGGTTCTCCAAAAGAATTAAAATCATTTGGAAAAATTCAATTTGAAAAAGCAAAAATTAAAAAATCTGCATCAAATTACACTACGATGGCAGAATTATGCAGAGTAATAGGGTGGACTGAATGACAACTCCAAAAACTGAAATTTATTTTGCAACTAGAAAAACATCTAGTGCACATGTCTATATTACAAAAGGACAAGGTAAAGTTAGAATTAACAATGTTCCAGTTGAAATGATTCCACAAGAAACTGCTCGTGAAGTAATTTTAGCACCATTAGAAATCACAGGTGATTAGAGTGAGAGGAGGAGGTTTTATGGGACAAGCCAGCGCTATTGCAACTGGAATCTCAAGGGCACTTACAGGATGGACAAAATCCAAAAAAGAACCAAAGGAACATCCATTCCCAAAATCTACTAGAGAGGATCTCAGAAAACGAATCACAGAATTTGATAAATATCTAATAAGCGGAGATGCCAGACGAAAAGAACCAAAGAAATTTGGCGGACCTGGTGCACGAAGAAGAAAACAAAAATCATACCGTTAGACTGTGAAGGCAATAATTTTAGCAGGCGGCAAGGGAACTAGAGGCAAACCTTACACTGAATATTTTCCAAAAGCAATGACCTCCATCAATGGTAAGCCATTGATTGATTATGTTATAAAATATCTAAAATCATTCAGTTTTGTAAAAGAGGTTATAATAATTTCAGATTTTAATGGATTGGGAGAACAAATAAAAAACTATTATGGAAATCAAAAAAACATCACTTTTGTTCAAGATTCACAAAGTGGTACAGGGGGAGATCTACTGCATATTGAGAAAAAACTCAAAGGTGAATCAGAATTTTTGTTATGGTTTGTAGATAACTTGTGCGCAATAGATCTAAAAAAGATGAAAGAATGTTTCAGAGAAAAAAATAGTTCTGCATGTATTGCAACTAGAATAAAAAGAAGAGAAGAAACAGGATTTGCAATTGTAGAAGATGGAATCATAAAAGAATTCAAAGAAAAACCTGTTATGAAATTGCAGTTATCTGAATGTTTAGGCATCTACATACTTGGAAAAGACATCATTAAACGAATCAAGGCAAAACAAAAACAAAATAAGATCAATCTTTCATATGATATTTTACAACAGATGTCAAAAGAAGGTAAAATTAGTGCTTATGATATTGGGGACAAAGAATGGATTGATGTAGAGTCGCCTATGGTTTTAGAAAGAAATGAAAAAATGGTAATGAAAATTATAAAACAGATGGGACTTTAGACTCTCTTTCAAATTTAGATATTTTGTCTTCAAATTGTAAAGTTTGTGCAATATCATCTAAACCTTCTAAGAGAATTTTTTTCTTGTAAGGATCTATCTTAAAGGATATCTCTTCAGAAGAAGTTTTGATGGTTTGTGTTTCCAGATCTACTTCAATTATATCTAGTTCTTGTTGTAGTTTCTCAACTATTTTTTGATCTAACGAAATTGGTAAAAACCCATTTTTAAAGCAATTACTAAAGAAAATATCTGCAAAAGAAGGTGCAATGATTACAGAAAAACCGTAGTCTAAAAGTGCCCAAACTGCATGTTCCCTGCTAGAACCACACCCAAAATTATCTCCTGTTACCAAAATTTTAGAATTATCATATTTTGAATCATTTAAGACAAAATCAGATTTAATATTCTCATTTTTATCATATCGCCAATTATAGAACAAAAATTTGCCAAATCCAGACTTGTGAACCAATTTCAGGAATTGTTTTGGAACAATTTGATCAGTATCAACATTTACTTGATCAAGTGGAGTTATGATACTCTTTACTTTTTTGAAAGGTTCCATTCTAACTCAGATCCAATTCTCTGACATCTACAAAGTGTCCTTTAATTGCAGCTGCTGCTGCCATCACAGGACTTACTAAATGAGTTCTTCCACCAGTTCCCTGTCTACCTTCAAAATTTCTGTTTGATGTACTAGCACATCTTTCACCAGGAGATAAAATATCTGGATTCATTCCAAGGCACATACTACATCCAGCTTCTCTCCATTCAAAATTAGCATTAATGAAAATTTTGTCAATACCTAGTTCTTCAGCTTGTTTTTTTACCATCTGAGAACCTGGAACAACCATAGCTTTAACATTTGTTGAAATTTTTTGTTCTTTGATTACTTTGGATGCTTCAATGAGATCTTCTAATCTTGCATTTGTACATGATCCAATAAACACTCTATCAATTTTTATGTCAGTGATTGGAGTTCCGGGTTCAAGATCCATGTACTCAAGGGCTTTTTCTGCACCTTTCTTTTGGTTTGGATCACCTTTGGAAAATTCATCAGGAGATGGTATTGATTCAGTTACATCACAAGTCATTCCGGGATTTGTACCCCAACTGACTTGAGGTGCAATATTATTAATATTCAAAGTAAATTGTTTTTCAAATTTTGCGTCACTATCTGTTTTTAGATGTTCTTTCCAGTTATCAACAAGGGATTCATAGTTTTTTGGGGTGTATTGTCTACCTCTGAGATAATCAAAGGCCTTTTCATCAGGTTCAATCAAACCTGCACGTGATCCAGCCTCAATGGTCATTCTTTGCTCCATAGATAGATCAGTGATACCCTGACCACGATATTCAATTACAGTACCAGTTCCTCCCCCAGTTCCAATATTTTTGATAATTGAAAGTACTATATCCTTTGCAGTAACTGCATGTGGATTCTTTCTTTTTCCCTCTACTTTAATTTCAAATGATTTTGGTTTTTCTAACCATAAGGTTTGCGATGTCAGAACATGTTCAACCTCACTAGTTCCGATTCCAAGAGCTAATGCACCAAAAGCCCCATGAGTTGATGTATGACTATCACCACAAACAATTGTAGTACCAGGTAAGGTAATTCCCAATTGAGGACCAATTACATGAACAATTCCTTGATTAGGACTGTTAATATCAAACAATTTAATTCCAAAATCTTTACAATTTTTTTCCAAAGTTTGGATTTGTACAGCTGAAGTTTGATCCAGTATAGGGAGAGACCTATCATTTGTTGGAACATTGTGATCCATTGTAGCAATAGTTAGATCAGGTCTTCGAACTTTTCTTTTATTCATACGTAATCCATCAAAGGCTTGAGGCGATGTTACTTCATGTACAAGATGTCTGTCAATATAGATGAGAGAAGGACCATTTTGTTTTTCAACAACAACATGAGACTCCCATATTTTTTCAAAAAGAGTTTTTCCCATTTTAATCCTGGTCTGGCTTGTACTTGAAAAGACCACCTGCAGCAATTATCTTTCCAATGATTTCTGAAAAGGGTTTCATTTTGTATGTTTGATTTTTAGTGATATTTTTAATTTCATTAGTAGATAAAATAATATCTATTTCATCACCTTCTGAAATTCCATCATATGCATCTTGATCAATTTCAATTGGTAACAAAAACGCACCATCAACTGCATTTCGATAAAAAATCCTTGCAAAAGATAATGCAAGTACAGCCTTTATTCCAGAATGAGACAAAGCAATAGGAGCATGTTCACGAGATGAACCACATCCAAAATTTCTACCAGATAAAATGAAATCGCCTTCTTTTACCTTAGAGTGAAAATCAGGATCTAATCCCTCCATGGCATGAGTGGCAAGTTCAGCATAATCATGTACTTTTAGATATTGACCTGGAATAATTACGTCAGTATCAATATTGTCTTGTGCATATTTTATGATATTACCTTTCATTTCAAATCCCTTGGATCAGTAATTTTTCCAGTAACTGCTGAGGCTGCTGCAACTAGAGGAGATGAAAGATATGTTTGTGATTCAATATGACCCATTCTGCCTGGGAAGTTTCGATTTGTAGTGCTAATACAGATTTCATCTTTTGCCAAGACACCCATATGAGCGCCACAACATGCTCCACAGGTTGGAGGTCCAATTGTTGCACCAGCATCTAAGAAAATTTTCAAAAGGCCATTTTCCATAGCACGTTGATAAATTGAAATTGCTGCAGGTAAAATTTCAGTTCTAATCTTTACTTTTCTTCCTTTGAGAATTTTTGCTACTGCTACCAAATCTTCGTATTTTGCACCGGTACAAGATCCAATGTATGATTTATCCAATTCAACAGATGGAGCTTCTCTGACAACTGAAATATTATCAGGAGAAAATGGTTTTGCAACAAGAGGTTCCATCTCTGAACTTTCATATTCAAATACTTTGGCGTATTCTGCATCATCGTCACCATTAACTAAATTTACATTTGTGGCTCCTCTACTAGTAAGATAATCAATCACTTTTTGATCTGGTTCAACAATTCCATTCTTTGCACCTGCTTCAGTGGTCATATTACATAATGTTAGTCTGCTTTGTACAGACATTTCATCAACTCCACTTCCACCAAACTGCATGGTTCTATAGGTACCACCATCAGTTCCTATATCCCCAATTATTTTGAGAATCAAATCTTTAGCCATTACGTGATCTGGTAATTTTCCATTTATCTTGAAGTAGTAAGTTTCTGGAACCTTAAACCAAATCTTTCCATTCAATAAGACATAAGCAATATCAGTATGTCCTAATCCACAAGCAAATGCACCTAAAGCACCAGTTGTATTAGTGTGAGAATCTCCACCAACATAAACATCACCCGGCATTACCAAAGCTTCTTCATGAGACAATGTATGGCAAATACCGTATTGCCCCATACCATATTTGAAATGTTTTTCAATTCCATATTTTTTTGTAAAGTTAGATAATTTTACAATATTTTCTGCTGAAACTTTGTCTGCAGAAGGAACAAAGTGATCTTCGGCTACCCAAACTTTTGTAGGATCCCATAATTTATCAACCGAGATTCCTTGATTCTTTAGTTTCTCAAAGACTTTGATGACGCCCGGTCCTGAGACGTCATGAAGCATTACCTTGTCAACATTAGCAAAAATAACATCATCTGGAGAGACTTGTGGTTTTCCAGATGCACGCGCAAGAATTTTCTCAACAATATTCATAAACACAAAAGCTTGTTCTGTAGATTAAAAGCTTTTCAGAACAATAAAAAAGAAAAGAAGTGCTCAGAATATTATGAACCTAACCGTTTTGCCACTTTTAGCAGAGAGGATGGAAAAAAAATTTGATGTTTTTGAGGTCTTGTTTGAAACATTAGAAAAAAATAATACAAAATTACAAGATGGAGATGTTTTAGTAATTTCAACAAAATATATCTCAAATTCACAGGGAAGGATTATTGAACTACAAAAAATCAAAATCTCAGATGAAGGTTCAGAAATTTCAAAAAAGTTTCAGTTAAAACCTGAAATTGCTGAAATTATTATCAGGGAATCAGATAAAATTTTTGGTGGTATTAGTGGATTTGTAATTACGTCAGCAGATAACATAATGGCGCCAAATGCCGGGATTGACAAATCTAATGCAAAAAAAGGAAGAGTAATTCTATATCCAACAAATCCATATCTTATTGCAGAACAGATTCGAAGAAAAATTTTCTTAAAATTATTTATTCATGTTGGAATAATTTTAGTGGATAGTAGATTAATGCCAGCAAGAATTGGGACATCAGGAGTTGCAATAGCATGTGCTGGGATTGAACCAGTTTTAGATATGAGGGCAAAAAAAGATCTTGACGGTAATCCATTAAAAGTAACATTTCAGGCAGTAGTTGATAATCTGGCAACAATTGCAAATCACAAGATGGGTGAAGGTGCCGAGTCAAAACCATTTGCGATAGTTAGAAATTCAGGTGCAAAACTTACGGATAGAAAAATCAATCATTCAGAGATGGCAATATCTCCGGATCAATGTGTTTACGTTAGAGGATTATCAAATCCTGTAAAGATCTAGAACTCTAGTTTATTCTGCTTTAAATAGAGGTTTTTTGGGAACAAATTATGGAATATGTTACAACATATCCAAAAACAATTTCATTTCTTGATGGATTAAAACACAAGATTGATGTTGATAACAAGAAAGGGGTTGAACAACTTCATGTTGTGGTAAAGAAGAGTTTTGATGAATTGATAAAAATTTTTATAAAAGAAGGATTTACCAAAGTAAAATTTGAGCACAAGCAACCAGAACAAATTGGAAGTGGACTTAATCTAAAGTTAAAAAAACCATGGGAAATGCACATCAGAATGGTAACTTTAGACAAAGGAAGAATTGGAATTCATGCAGAAGTAGAAGTTTCAAGAGATTATCTTCAACATTTGTTTTCTCAAAGAACTCCAGTAGTTTATGAAGTAGAAGAAATTTTAAAAAAATATCAAGTGGATTACAATATTTGGCACGATAAAATAAAGAAAAACATTACAACGGTAGTAGACAATTACAAAGTAAAACTTGCAACTCCGGGCATTCCAGTATTTGCATGGAAGCCAATGTTATTTGTAATTGGAACTGTAATGGTATTGTATGGTTGGAAATTTTTCAATACTATTTAATAATAATTAAAAATTTAATTTACAAAAAAATTATTTAAACACCAAGTGTTTCTGCTTTACTTAATTCAAGAAATACTTTATCCCCAACTGAAAGGCTCATCTCTTTGTATTCATGCATTTCAAGCTTTAATTGAGTAATACCCGATTGC
>CATMRH010000062.1 GCA_950073955.1 uncultured archaeon
ATTGATGACGATTCCTTTATTCAAGGCCTTCAATTTTTGATCAAAGAAGGAATTATGACTATCTCTTCCTGATATTATCTACATTCAAATTGATAAAATCTTTCAAAAAATAACGAGTCAATAATGGTAAGTATTTTTAGATATCCAAAACGCCATCTGAAAAAATTAATCAGCGAAGGTGAATATGTAGAAGCTATTGAATTAGGAGATCGTTTGGAATCTAAATTCTCTAATGATCCTGATTTTATGTTTATCATGGGAGGTGTTTACGTTATTTTAGAAGAACCAAAAAAAGCACTTCCATATTATGAAAAAGCATTTCAACTAGACAACAATGATGTTGAAACACTTAAACTCAAAACTGATGTTCATTTGGCCCTGCAACAAAAAGATGAGGCAATAGATTGTTGTAAGCGAATTGTGAAATTAGAGCCAAAAAACTATGAGGCCAAAGAATTACTTGAAGAACTTGAAAACCTCTAATTGAAAGATTTTATTCCTTCTTTTTCATCTGGTAAACATTTTCCATTAACCAATCACAGAACGCTGTTACATTTTCATTAAATTCTGTCCAGATGTGTAGTGAATGAGGCAAGATGTCAATCTTCCAATTATCTGTGAAGACTCTTACCCCTTCTTTACCCTCATACATGTATGCATCCTCCGTTTGTATATCTCCAAGCATCTCTTTTGCTTTTTGTTTGATTAACTCTCTATCTATTGGAAATCTTTTTCGCTCATAATCAATAATCAAACTCAAATCCCTTCTTCCATACATGTCAAATTCATCAATCCTTCCCTCTTTTGGAAAATTTACTACTAGTTTGATATTGTATTTTTTGCCAACTTCTTTACCAATCTCCACAATTCTAGTATATCCCATTCCCTGATTTTTCTTTAGAAGGAATCTGATTTGTGCCAAGTCTCTTTTTAGTTGAGCTTGAAGGTCAGAAGTCAATTCAGAAAATATCATCATTATATCACATGAAAATTCCTTTTATAATCATTAATTTTATGTTAAGATTGGTTTTTTTAGAACTTCGTTTAAAGCTAGAGTATGGCAATGCCAATGGACTATGATGGTATGAGAACTGATGATGCATCATTGAGAACTGATAATGTTGATGAATACAGACGAACTTGCATTGATTTCATTGAAGATATTTCTCATAACTATGAGGAATGGGTTGATTATTACAAATTGCCTGAGGATGAAGACAAAAGAAGACGTGAAGGAATTCGCGCAACCATTACAAGAACAAATGAATGGATTGCAAAGGTTGCTCAATCTATCAAAGCAGTTGATATTGTTATGAACGATGGAATCCAAAAGATGGCCGAATCAACTGCCGGTAAACCCCTTGAGATTGGAGTTTTTATAAATCACAAATCTAGCTTTACTGAAACAAAACCTGGAATCATTGATGTTATTGTTAAAGCAAGTGGAAGAAAAGGAAGAAAAACGAAACTTGGGTTTCATTTTAAAGATGATAGATTTAGAATAGAATCAACTTGTGAGGCATATTTTGATGAAACTGATTTACCTACTGAAGAACTTGAAATGATGGATATACATCTGAAACTTCATGCAGAAAATGCCAAACAGCGCGATGTTATCTCATTTACGGTAACTGTCTGTGATGTTGAGAACGATGTTGAATTTGACAGAAGAGGAGTTACAACAATAGTTCATCTGGTGTGACTTAACGTAGAATCTCTTCCTCAAGATACTCAATAAATTTTCCAGTGTTTTCTAGTTTTATTAAATTAATTTCTTCTAGGTCATTAAAGGAATTCATCTTTAGATATCTTTCAGATGCAGTATACAAGACATCATCAATATAGAATGTCCTCTAACTCTTCTTGTGATGATATTTTTTTGATATCATTTGTTCCCTCAAAATATTCTGATACTGATTTATCAACATAGATTATTTCAGGTGTGGGTATTTGTGAAACTTGAGGTTGTTGATCAAAATCAATTGCATACATTATTCCTGCTGTAACTATTACCGAAATAGCTATTGCAATAATTATTTTTGAACTCATTTCTTTCTATCCTTTTTTAACAGTTAGAATTTAGTGTTTACTACTTAGAAATCACTGAAAAAATCTAGATCAAAATAGCTTATGTAGAATTAAGCGTGACTTCAATTGTTACCCTCTTCTCTTTTGCTTTTTCTTCTCCAGGATATTTCAACTGGGAAATTTTTTTACTCAGTTCTTCATCTGTTACTAACTTTGCCTTTCCTAAAAAAATAAAATTATTGTATTCTATTTTTACTTTATAATTTATCAAAGCATTTTTGAACCAGTCTCCATCTGGTTTGTGTCTAGAAAAATAGATTCTTCCTTTATAGTTGACTGCACGAAGCATTACGGAATGCTGTTTTCCTGTTTTTCTACCTTTTGTGGTGAGAATTGGTCGAAACAAATCTTCTTTAATCTCCATACATAATTTTTTTCTGTCAAGTAATTTAACCCCATTGCTAGGAATTCCAGTTGTTGATATTGATGGCCATAAAATTGGTAAAGTAAAACTATTGCATAGACATCCTGATATCAATGAATTAGCATCAATTGAAGTGAGATATGGTTTGATACATTCTAAGGTTCTACCCAAATCTGAAATTTGGGGAGTAGGAGAAAAAATCATTTTAAGAATGACCAAAGAAGAATTCAAGAATTTTAAATGATCTCTTTCACACTTCTTTTTTCAAAATAACACTTTTTGATTAATCTGTTTTTTTAGCACAGACTGCACAAACAGGACTTCCATCCTGAACTGTTATTTCTACGTTTGATGACTGGCATTTATGACAAAGTCCTTTCATAAAGTAAATTCTCAAATTACTCTTTAAATTTTTTATGGGGATTGACTGAATCAATACTTAGCAATTTATAATTGAAAAATGCGATCAAACGTGTTGTATTCAATAGAAACAAAATCCCTCACAAAGTCATTTGGGGATGAAACTGCTGTTAATGATATTTCTCTTTCAGTAGAAGATGGAGAGATATTTGGATTCTTGGGACCTAATGGCGCTGGAAAAAGTACTACGATCATGATTCTTACTACATTGTTGAAACCAACATCTGGACAAGCTTTGATTTCTAGTTTTGATGTAGCGACAAATGCCAAACAAGTCAGACAAAATATTGGATATGTTCAACAAGAAATAACTGTTGATGAGTATCTAACTGGAAGAGAAAATCTTCTGCTGCAAGCAAAACTCAATCACATCCCAAAAAACGAAATTGACAAAAGAATTGATGAAATTTTAACTCTAATTGAACTCACTGACAAACAAGACAAAACTGTTGTTACATATTCCGGTGGTATGAGAAAGAGATTGGATATTGCAGGTGGCCTTTTGCATAGACCAAAGGTATTGTTTCTTGATGAGCCTACTGTTGGATTAGATATTCAAACTCGTAGAAAAATTTGGCAATATATTAAAAAAATCCATGATGAGTTTAAGATGACAATATTTCTAACAACTCACTATATGGAGGAGGCAGATCAACTATGTGACAGAATTGGAATAATTGATGACGGAAAAATTCAGGTGATTGATTCTCCAGAAAACCTAAAAAAAGCGATGGGAAATGAAGTCATTTCAATCATATTTGAAGAAGGAGAAAACCGTGATTCTTTCTTATCTGAGCTTGAAAAAATTGAATTTGTTAACAAGATCAACAAAGATGGGTCCAAACTAACTCTTTTTGCATCAAATGGCACGGAAGTAATTCCAAAAATTTTCTATATTTCATCAAAACTTAACATCAAAATTACTTCTATCTCTCTTACTCAACCCACTCTTGATGATGTGTTCATCTCTTACACTGGACATGAAATTAGGGATGGTGATTCTAAGTTCAATCAGAAACGTGAGCATGCAAAAATGAAGAGGTTACGAGCATGAATACTTTGATGTATGATACTTATACAATTTTTTGGAGGGAGTTAAAGAGATACAAAAAATCTAGAAGTGGAGTTTTAATTAGATTAATTCAACCTGCAATTTGGATTATCGTAATTGGAAATACTTTTTCGGGAACTCAACCACTAATTCAGTCCGTTGGTTTTCAAGGAGAATATATTGAGTTTATGACACCTGGCGTCATTATTCTTACTGCAATTTTTACTAGCATCTTTGGAGGTGTCAATACTTTATGGGATAGACGATATGGTTTTATGAACAAGGCGTTGACTTCGCCAATTTCTCGTTCTGCAATTGCTCTAGGCAAAATGTCTGCAATTTCTTTGATTTCAGCTTTGCAAGCTAGTTTAATTATAGGAATTGCTTTGGCAATAGGAGTTAATTTTCCAAATCCTATCATGATTATCCCAATCATGGGAATTGTTATTTTGTTTTCGTTGGGATTCTCAGGAATCTCTGTAATGGTTGCAGCTACTGCAAAATCTCAAGAAACCTTTTGGGGGGTGATTAATTTTCTTGGGATGCCACTGTTTATGATAAGTCCTGCATTGTTCCCTTTGGAATTACTACCAGACTGGCTTGCTATGATTGCAAAACTAAATCCTGTTACCTACACAATTTTACTAGTAAGGGAAATGATGACCGGTGTATCTGAAGGCGGAATTCCAATAATAATTAGCCTTGGTGTCCTCTTTGCATTTGTAATTGTAATGGCTGGCATTGCAAGCTATGTGTTTACACGTGAAGTAAACAGGCCATTTTGACATAATGCTGGCAAAAATTATTAGATTACTAACTATGGTAAAATTTTTCTAATTTTGTCTACCATTTTGGGGATGAAAATGGACGCAGATAGGTACAAATTTCAAATTATAATGGAAAGTTTGTTAGAATGTAGTTAAATTACAATTCTGATAATAATTAACATTGGTGAGTCCATATGAGCGATATAATTTCTTTATTATTGTAAAGATAATCAAAAAAAATTAAACAGATTTTTCATTTTAGTATCGCTATGTTTATTGTTAATCTTGCACTAACTGTTTCATGGCAAAGTACGGAATAGTAGCATTTGGTGCAGCTGCAGGAGTCGCAATCACAATGGCAATAGTTTTGTTTGCGCTACGTGGAAAAGGGCATCCTGAACAACTTGATTGAGATATCAAGATAAAACCCCAAGAATGAAGGCCTTCTTCGAGTACAAAGTGATCCATTAGCTTTTTCCATCCAGACTTCTTAGCGCATCTACAAATGCTTCGGGAAGGGTTGGATGAGCGTGAATTGTTTCAATCACGTCTTTTGGTTTCAGTTTTAATTTAATTGCCAATGTAGCTTCGCCAATGATTTCACTTGCGTGTGCTCCAACTATAATGGTGCCTTGCAATATTCCATTTTCCTCAAAAACCTTGATGAATCCACGCGTATCTCCCAAACAATTTGCTTTTGCATTAGCTATCATAGGAAACTCTTTCGAATTTCCCTCACATTTTCCAACAATTGCCACTTCAGGATATGTAAACACACAGAATGGAACTGCAGAATAATCAATTGTACTTTTTTCTCCCAAAATATTCTGTGCTGCAACCTCACCTTGGTATGATGCTACATGGGCCAGCTCATATTTTCCTGCAATGTCTCCTATTGCATAAACATTTGAAAGATTTGTTTGCATGTGGTCGTTAACTGTAATACTATCATCATTCCAAACAATTCCTAACTTGTCTAGCTCATCAGTGTTAAAGTTAGGCTCTCTTCCTGTACTGATTAGAATTTTTTCTGGATTAATCTCATTCTCATTTATCATCACCTTTCCATCATCAGTTATTTTCATAGAAGATTTTGTCATAACGGAAATTCCATCTAGTTTCATGTATTTTTCAATAGCAGCTCCAACCTCTTTTGGTTGACCAGGCAAAAGAGAATCTTCCATCTCAACTAACCAAATTTTACATTCTAGCGCATTGAGAATGGATGCAAATTCACATCCACTATATCCCCCACCTACAACCAAAATGGATTCTGGAAGATCTTCTAGCTCAAAAATCGAATCAGTGGACACGATTTTTTCAGCTAAATTATTTGTTGGAAAACTTTTGGGCTTGCTTCCTGTAGCAATAACAATGTTTTTTGTCTCTAATGTTTTACCATTTACTAAAACTTGATTTTGTGATTTTATGCTAGCTTCTCCTTCTATCAACTCTACCCCATGTTCTTTGAACAGAAAACCAATTCCAGATGCAAGTTTTGAAACAATTGATCTCATTCTTGATCTTAGAATCGAATAATCAATCTCAATGTTGCTGTTGATGCCAAATTTTTTGGCTGATTTTGCCTTTCTTATAATATCGCCCATTGAATGTAGATATTTTGTTGGAATGCAGCCCTTATGGGTGCATGTGCCTCCAAGGCCATTTTTCTCAACAACACAAACCTTTGCGCCCTGCCTTGCTAGGCTTATTGCGCACACATAACCTGCAGGCCCAGCACCAATTATGACTGCATCATACATAGGATTTAATGAAATTCAAGTAGCAATAAATTTTGCCAAGACTATCTTCTAAACGTCCAATTCTCACTTGAAAATTTTTCATCCATTAACTTTTGACATGATTCTAATTCTTTTTGGTTTAGTTTGAAAGGAACAAGATCACATCCAAAAACATCTCTTGCACTGCTTTTTAGGGCGTCAGAAACTTGGTCAAACGTTTTTGAAATGCCTGCAACTCTGTTTTTGACATCTGAAATTTTCTTATCGCTGATCTTTTCTGTTGGTACATTTAGCAATGAAAACATTTTTTCTACATCTACCTCTAACAGAACAGTTCCATGTTGCAGCAAAGTACTGTTCTTTCTGGTCTGTGCATTTCCACTAACCTTCTTTCCATCAACAGTGACATCATTTAACGGCGAAAACTTGGCGTCAAGTCCAAGATTCTTTAACGCTTGTATGATCACTTCACTAATTTCTTTATATGACTCCATTATGCTTTGTGGAAAATTTTTTGTAACAAACGAATATGTCAGCTCCATGTCATGAAAAACTGCTCCTCCGCCAGTAATTCTTCTAACAACATCTACATTTTTCTCGTTGCATTTTTTGTAATCAACTTCGTCTATGTTTTGAAAATAACCAATAGAAATACAGGGCTTTGACCATCCATAAATTCTTAAAACAGGTTCTTTG
>CATMRH010000063.1 GCA_950073955.1 uncultured archaeon
AGACACATGATTAGAGATGGCACCAATATAGTTGCAGGAGTAACCCCAGGTAAAGGAGGTCAAAAATTTGAAGATAAGGTTACAATTTACAATACAATGCAAGAGGCAGTAGATGCTACAAATGCAATAATTTCAATCATCTTTGTTCCAGCAAAATTCTTTCTTGCTGCTGCAAAAGACGCACTAGAAGCTGGAATCAAGCTATTAGTTGCAATCCCAGAACATGTTCCAATTAGAGATACTATGATAACACTAGAGCTAGCAAAACAAAAAGGAGCAATAGTCATTGGACCAAACACTCCTGGAATCATAATTCCAGGAGTAATCAAGATTGGAATCATGCCAGTAACTCCGTTCAAGGCAGGGAAGATTGCTGTCCTATCAAAGAGTGGAACATTACTCTATGAAATTTCAGATGCACTAACCACTGCAGGGTTTGGACAATCAATTACAATTGGTATTGGAGGAGATCCAGTTAACGGTACGCGATTCATTGATGCATTTGATATGATAAAAGATATTTCAGATTTAGAAGGATTAGTGGTTGTAGGAGAAATCGGGGGCGACTCTGAGGAAATTTTGGCTCAAAGAATTATTGATAGTGGATTCAACAAACCAACTGTAGCATACATTGCAGGAAGAGCAGCACCAAAAGAAAAGAGAATGGGACATGCCGGTGCAATCATCATGGGAACTTATGGTTCTGCAGAATCAAAGATATCTATGTTTAACAAGGCAAACATTCCAGTAGCAAAGAGACCTGTGGAAGTACCAGTATTATTAGCAGGAAAGATGGAAAAATCCGATTAGAATAAAAGAGAGAGATTTTGCAGATAATTAAATGCCAATTAGTGATCCTGAAAAGAAACGCATTGCACAACAAGCACGTCTTGTTATGAAAATTTGCTTCAAGTGTGGAGCCAGAAATGATATAGCTGCTACAAGATGTAGAAAATGCAGAAATCCATACTTGAGACTAAAGAATAGAACACTTGGGGTCAAGAAATAGAACTAGAAATTCATCAATCTTTGCCTATACTGTGTAATTGCTGATTTTATCTCTGAACTGTATTGTGTTGTGAATGATTTTGCATCTTCTGGATTTTCTAATTCCTCAATGGATAGTTGGATATCGTCCGGTAGTTGTTCATTCATTTGGAACAAAACTTTAGCTGCAGAAACATATTGTCCAAGATTTTCTGCGTATTCAAATGCCAAGTTCATTTTATCCATCAATGCATCAAATTCCTGTAGTGACATGGAATATGTTTTAAAAATTAGTAGAAAAGAGGTAGGTAATTACGAAATATCTGAAAATCTAAAGATAGAAAAGCTTGTGTTATAGTAATTTTGTTGGACTGGTCGTCTAGTTTGGTTTGGATGACGCACTCACACTGCGTAAGGGAATAATTCCCCGCAAAGGTCGTGGGTTCAAATCCCATCCGGTCCACTTTATTTTCTAAAGTATCATTGAAGTATCATTTTTTTATTAAAAATTTACAATAATGAAATTAAAACAAATTCTAGGCTCAATGGAACTCAAAAAAGAGACATCACAGGATCAATACCCATACGTATTCATGTATTTTAGAGAAATGATTGAAGGTATTAGTTAAAATTGAATAAGATTAAGGAAAATCTATGAAGGCTAGATTTAATGGAAAATGTGTAGAGTGTGGAGATGTAATCAAAGTTGGAAAAGAGATACTAAAAAATTCTAAAGAAAAATGGGTTCACAAGGCATGTTCAGATTTAGAAGAGGAATTACCATAATTACAAATAAAGTTGGAACAAATTAGTAACAAATTTTTTAAAGGACTTGGAAAAAAAGAGAAACTGAGATGAATACAAAGTCAAGTATATTTTTGATTGCATCAATTATGACAGTATTTAGCATAATGATGATTCCAAATGGCATTTCTGCTGAAACTAATCAAAATGTCATTACTGTAACTCCAATTAACGAGAAGATAAGTTTGCAAGAAACTGTCACTACAATGAATATTCCTCAAGACAATAAACTTCCTTGGGGAGTAGTCAAAGGATCTGCATTTGATTATGTTGAAGGATTTCCAGTGATCATCCAAATTTACAAAGGAGAAGATCCAATCCACTTTTCACAGGTTGATGTGAATGGAGATGGCTCTTATGAATACAAATTTAGAATTAAAAGTCTTGATTCAAATACTGGCGAGTTTGTAAATGTTTTTGAAGGAGACTATACTGTAAAAATCTTCAGAGTTATTCCCAATACCAACGAATTAGCGTAGAATCAATTAAGAGATACAAGGATACTCTAAAAAAAGACTAACAATATGCCAAAAGAATGTAATCATTTCTCTCAAGAAAAAGAAGGAATTTCCCCAAACACAAAAAGCTGTGAAGAATGTGAAAAAGAACATCTTCCTGTAGTTGCGCTTAGAATGTGTTTAACATGTGGACATGTTGGTTGCTGTGATTCATCTATTGGAAAACATGCAACAAATCACTTTCAAGAAACGGGGCATCCCGTAATGAAAGCAATTCCAGAAGATATTTGGAAGTGGTGTTATCTTCACGAAGAGTATTATTGATTTTTTAAAATATTAGAAAATGTTGCTAGTAAATCAAAAGAGTCAACATGTTTGGCTACGGAGTTCATAATCTTTATCGTCCTCATATTTTTTTCGCAGTTCGCAAACATCATCAACTATTTGAACAGGTTCAAGGTCAGTCTGTGTACTAATCATGATCAAGGCATTACCTCCACAAGGCAACGTAATGCGATTTATTTTAGGATATTTTGTCATGGTATAGATTGGTGCACCTATAAGATCTGCAACATGCATACGGTTTTTCCATCTCATGTATCCATGTACCATAGAGTCTTTAGTTTGCTCATCGTCAAATATTTTTGTAATTCCTTCTTGCATTTTATACCAAATATTACCATTTACAGTGCTATAGACTCCAGCAAATCGTATCTTTGGATTGAGTTTGAGTACTTCACTACAAAATTTATTGAAATCCATAAGTTGTTTACTATGAAGTGATTATTAAGAATTATCTTGATTCTGTGGGAATGTATTCTAGAGTTGAATGAGATAATACAAATGAGTGTAATTTAATGCTTGATTTTAATTTTTAGTGTTATTTTTTTAATTAGTCTTTATTTTTGGTTTAATCAGTTTTTTCTTTTCTGGTTTAATCACACTTTGTTCTAGTATGTATTGTTCTTCCGTAAACCTTCTCACACTTCCAAAAGACTTGAATTGTCTACCGTTACCATGATAAAATTTAGAGAAGAATTCAACGTAAACCAACCTTGCACCCTGAATACCAGGTTCAAAGACACCAATAATGATATTGAACAAATGTCCCACAACCAGTATTAGAGAACCGATAATGATAAACGGAATTGAAATGTTTAGTGATTTTAGGAAAATGAAATCTATGGTGTGTGCAAGAATGATTGACGCCAATAATATTCCAATCAGTCTAGTATAGGAAAGTATGTGACTTACAATAGATGCCAACTCCATTATGGCTCTGCCGCCTTCGCCAACGAACATTAATGCAATTCCACCAAAAAGTAATCCAAAGTACATGTATGCAATTGGATTGACTTCAATAAGCCTTGGCCACATTGGGTTTAGTGCATCTCCATGTATTAGGGCTAATCCAACTAGAACAACCCCCCAACCAAATGCTAGCCATCCCACTTTACCAATGGCTTCTCTCTTTTCGCCTTCTCTTAGACAGTTTGCTATTCCCATAACAAGACCTAATGATACCATTCCAATGCCAATGTATCCAGAATATAACAAGAGAGTACCTGCTCCCTCAATTGGATCAAAAAATGCTTGTGAAGGTCTGTTTAATACAGCACCTGGTTCTGGAAAACCAGTAACTCCAACACTGGCTAGAGCATCAAACACGTAACCGTTAAGATGGAATCCAAAGTAAAGATCAAAGATTATTCCAAAAATTATAGCAACAATGCAACCTGGAATCATCGCCTTTGCTAATTTTAGCATCTGTCTTTTTTTCAATATCAATAACGCAAAACTTCGCAGTTGTTTTGGCATTATGTTAAGATTACGTTTTCCTTTTTCAAGACGTCTAATCACCCATAAGCAAACAAGAAGAATAAAAAGACCATAACCTGCGTCGCCTATCATCAATCCATAAAATATAGGAAAGACGATAGCAAAAATTATAGTTGGATCAAATTCTTTGCCTTCCGGTAATGAATAGAATCTTACAAATGCCTCATACAATCTGAAGTATTTTTTGGGATTATTCATCAAGGTTGGGGGTTTCTCTTTTGTTTCTAATTCATAAACGGTTGTTCCAGCGGTATGTTTTTTCAATGTTGTTTCAATTTGGTTAATTTTTGACTTTGGAACCCAGCCTTCTAATGCAAAGGCATCATCAGTTACACCTAGATTAGAAATAACCTCGAGTTTTTTATTTTCAATCGCTAATTGTTCATGGATTACAACTAAATTTGCATAGTGTTCTTCTGAAATTTTGGTTAGTTCTTCATTGATGTGTTTAAGTTTTTGATTAAGATTTTCAAGGTTGGTTTTTTGTTTTGTTATTATATCAGTTGGTTTTCCAACAAGGTTTGGAACTACTTCAATTTTAACATCATGTGTTTGAACAATATTGGCAAAAGCATCAGATGGAATACCTGAAAAAACAACAAGCACAAGATGTGTAACTTTTTTTTCTTGTTTTGAATAAAGGAAGATGTTTTGCTTATATTCTTGCAGAACTTTATTAAATTCTTCAAATTTTTCTGATGCAATTCTACCAAAATAAGAAGTTGCAGATGATAACTGAAGAATTTTTAAATCTTCAGGAAAAAAAACAAATTCTTCTAATAGTTTGATTTTGTTCTTTGTATCGTTTATTTCTGTCAGCAAAGATTCTTTTTTCTTTTCAATAGTTGAAACTTGGTCATCAATTGCAATTGAACTGGCCATTTGCAAAAGTTCGTCAGTTGATGTAAAACGTTTACGAAGTTTTACTGGAATTGTAGGAAGAGAAGTCAATAATGCCTTTACTCGTAAAAGTTGAGTCGAAACATTTCTTGTTAATTCCTCATCACGCTCGTTTCTTAACAGTACAGAAACATCTTTTGATAAGGGTTCTAGATGGATAACATCCAGATCATGTAATATTGAAATAGCAGAGTGTTGGTTTTTCTTCAAACCTAAAATTGCTATCAAAGCCATAGGAACAGGCTTCAACACCATCATTCTACTCCTTTTAGCAAAATATCTATGATTTCTTTGGTATTTTGAGGCATAATTTGAGAAGAGATATTTCCAGCTTTGGTCTTTGCTTCTTCTATTATTTTTTCTGTTTCAGCAGTAGCCTTTTTTCTTGATTGTTCTATGCTTGATTCTACAAGTTTTTCACCTTCAGCTTTTGCCGACGCTATGGCGTTTTTCAAATCTGGATCTAATTGAGAAATTTTTTCAGATATCTCCTTTCTATGATTGTCAATTTCTTTCTGGACATTTTCCTCAACCTCTTTAATCTTCTTGAGAGAGTTGATGTATTGTTCTTGGTTATCTGACATAATCACATACCCATGAATTCTTTGGTAAAATACAAAATGGCTAAAATTGCAATGACAACATTAGCTCTCATAATTGCTCGTTTTATAAAGTAGAATTTTTTTTGTTGAGGATTTTTAAAATTAGTTTGCAACTATTTCTGCCTCCTTTTTAGCTCGCTCTTCTCTCTCACTAATCTTTCGTTTCACACTCTTTAACATAACAAATGTTTCGCGTTCGATTTCTCCCAATCTAAATAGAATAAATTTAACGGCTTCTTCTAATCTTGGAATAAAGACATTTTCAATTGCATTAGCCTTACGTTTTGTTTTCTCTATCTCATTGAGAAGTTTTCGTAAAGTTGTCTCTTTCTCTGCAACATCTAACACTATCTTGTGAACTTCTTGAAATGCTTTCATAGCTTCACTAATTGAAACTGGAATTTCTAACAAATATTCTGTAAGAGATTGTTCTCTAGTTCCACCTTCCAATCTTGGAATTTTAACTCCCATCACATTTTTTGGTGTTATGAGTAGTTTCTTTAGTTGTGGAATTTTCATTGCCTCGTTTTCTAGCCTCATTTCACCATCAAGCATTTCTGCCATTCTGATACTTTGATAACCTTTGATAAGTTCTGAGTTTAGTTCACCTCTCAATTTAGCTGATGACTTGCTAATGTTAAAAAATTCTAAAATCAATGCTTGACGTTTAAGTTTTAAAAGTTTCAATCCTTTTTGTGCAATTTTTATTCGCTTTTTTGCACGTAAGTATTCAAGGCGTGTAGGACGAATGTCAGAACCTATTGTCAACCCATATCACCTACTCTGATTTTGTTGTGTCACCAGTACTAGTCTTCTTTGCATATTTTGCAATAAATTCAGGTTTAATACGAGTTAGTTCTGTTTCTGAAAAACCAGCTAACAAATCCCAACCAATTGAAAGTGTTTGTTCAATAGAACGATTTTCGTCTAAACCTTGGTTAACAAACTTTTGTTCAAAGTTATTTGCCACATTAAGGAATTTTTTATCTAAATCACTTAAGGCACCTTCACCCACTATAGCAGCTAATGCTCTTGCATCCTTACCTTGTGCATATGCAGAATAAAGTTGATCTGCAAGTTGTCTATGATCTTCTCTTGTTCTTCCAGCACCAATTCCTGAATTCATTAAACGTGATAAACTTGTTAGAACGTCAACTGGAGGTTGAATGTTTGCTCTATGTAATTCTCTACTCATTACTATCTGACCTTCAGTAATGTAACCTGTAAGATCAGGAATTGGATGTGTAATATCATCAGCAGGCATTGTAAGAATTGGTAGTTGTGTTACTGAACCTTTCCTTCCCTTGATTTTTCCTGCACGCTCATAAAT
>CATMRH010000064.1 GCA_950073955.1 uncultured archaeon
TTTTCTGTATATCAGCAAAATGTAGACAAACTATTCAATGGTGTTAAACAATCAGTACCACAATATCATCAATCAATTACTAATGTACAACAGGAATACCTACAAGCATATGAAAACGTAGTAGATTCAACTATCACACTACAAAAAGAATATGTAAAGAAAGCAGGTATTGCAACTAACATTCCAGAGGCAACTCTTAAAGTAATTCATGATACAACAGAAGAATTTGTAAAGGCAGCTTCAATTCAAAATCAAGTAGCACTTGCAACTATCGATGCAACACAACAAAATATCAAAACATTCAACGATAATGCAAAATCATTTGCTGACCTAAACAGAAACATTCTACAATCTTGGATTTCTGCATTCACCACAAAGAATAACTAGTGGTAAATTTTTTTCTTTTTTCTTTTTTCTTTTTTCTTTTTTCTTTTTTCTTTTTTTTTATTAAATTTATTTTATGATCTTTTAGCTAACCACTGTCCTAGCTCAGGAAGCACTTTTTTCTGAGATAGTGAACTAGCAATCATTCCAACATGTCCTGTTGGATACATTCTCAATGTTTTATCTTCACTGCCTACTGCATAATGAAGTGGCATACTACATTCAGGCGATACCAAATGATCGCCTACTGCAACCTGTGTAAAAAGCGGCATATCAATTTTTTTCAAATCTATGCGCCTTCCTCCTACGTACATCTTGTTCTGAATTAACAAGTTATCTTGATAGATGTCTTTAATCCACTGTCTAAACAACGCTCCTGGAATTGGAGGTGTGTCACTTAGCCATTTTTCCACTCTGAGGAAACTATCCACATATTTTTTATTATCTATATTTTTGAAAAATTTGATATATTTTTCAATTCCTTGCTCAAATGGTTTGAGGACTGAAAAACAGTAATACATGAATTCAGGAGGCATATTTCCTATGATTTCTACCATTTTGTCTACATCCATATGTTTTGCAAGATTGCTAATCACTGTAGTATCGCGCCATCCGTCAATGACTGGTGCTGTTGCAACATAATTTTTTACACTTTCTGGATGTAATGTGATATATGCCGTTGCTATTGTTCCGCCAGTACAATATCCTTGTAATGAAATTTTTTCAACGGATGATTCATTTTTAATATATTCTACATACGAATCTAAATAGCCATTTACATAATCATCAAAATCAAGGTATTTGTCAATACTAGTTGGAGTTCCCCAATCTATCATGTATACATCAAACCCTTGCTGCAGAAGATTTTTAACCCAACTTTTTTCTGGATGGATATCAAGTATGTGGTATCTATTGATTAATGCATATGAAATTAACAATGGTGTTTTATGTTGTTTATCTGTAAGAGATCTGTAGTGTAACAGTCTTGTTTTATCCATTTCTTGCACAACATCATGTGGTGTTACTTCTAGACTAATTTCATCAGGTGCTGCAACTAAATTTGGAGCATCAATGACATTCTTACTGAATTTTAAAATTTCTTCAATTATTTTTGGATCTACTCTTGACTCACTTTGCATTACTTTTCATTTCCTTTTTCTTTAATTCTAATTCTAGTTTTCCAATTCTTTTTTTAAGAGAATGCATTTCTTTGTAAATCTCATCTATCTCTTCTTTGCTTGGAAGATTAACTGATTGTAGAATTACATTAGTAATGTTATTCCAATGCTTGGTCAACTCAAGCTCTTTAGAAACTAGTTTTCCATAATTCACTCCAAATTTCCCAGAGTCAAATAACTCGGTAAAATCATTATCAAAAATATCTATCCAAATTCTCTTGAATGCTTCTATTTGTTCAACGTCTTGAGGAATATCGGGAGCCTTTAGATTGACTTTCTTTTGAGCAACAGACCACGTGTCTGAAAGCTGTTTGTAGTATTCTGTAATATACTGATTAAATTCTAATAAAACTTCATTGATGTCAATTAATTCAGTAGTGATTTTCTTTGAATTTGCTGCAAATGCCCTCATTGGACCAATTGATGTTAATGCTTGTGGTTTGCTTGACATCAAATGTATGATATCTGTCCAGAAAAGAGACAAATGTTTGTAATAATCAGTAACATCTTTAGGAGATTCTGGTTGCACAGATATCTATCAATAAAGATCGCAATAAATAGATCTATTGTCTCATTAGACAAGTGGACAACGTCGAAGAACTAGAAAAAATCTGTCAGAAAATCATCAAATTAGATTCTATGATGCGTTCAGCTAGGTTCATCAACAGTAGAGGTCATCAAGTGGCTGGTGGAATGAAGGAAGGAATACTTTCACTCGAAGCTCAAAAGCAAGATGAAATGATGTTCATGGAACTTTCTTTGCGTGTGAGAATGAGACATGAATTTGATAACGAATTTGGCAAAGTTCACTTTTCTATGTCATATAGAGACAAGGTAATTGTAATGAGTTTTCCACTAAATAGTGATGACGTATTGTTAATTTCGTGTGAAAAAGAGATTGATTTTGGTAAAATTTCTTTCAAAATTCTCAAAATTATTGAACCTCTTAAAAAAACCCCAATGAAGACATTCTAATCATTAAGCATTTTTCTTAACCCTGCACATCTGTTTCTTATAGTTACTTCAGTAACCCCTGATGCAATTGAAATCTCTTTTTGTGATTTTGTTTCCCCTGTGCTAATACACGCAAGATAAAGTGCAGCAGCTGCTATTCCCATCGGATCCTTTCCTGCAGTTATGTATGTTCTCTTTGCTTCATTTAAAATTAAAATTGCTTTACGCTTAGTTTTTTCACCCAATCCTGCAATACTTGCAATCCTTGAAACTCCTTTCACAGGATCAACAACTGGCATTTTTAACTCCAATTCTCTGTAAATTAATCTATAACATCTAGCAACATCCTTTCTTCTAATATTGATTCCATTAGCAATGTCATCCAAGGTTCTGGGGGTCTCTGTAGTTCTACATGATGCATAAAGACATGCTGCAACTAGTCCATGGATTGAACGACCCCTAACTAATTTTCTCTCCATTGCCTTTCTGTAAATGTAAGCAGCTTTTTCAATTACTACATTTGTTAATGCAAGTTTGTCTTTTAGCTTATCCATTTCATTAAGAGCTTGTCTAAGATTTCTATCTGCAGAAGAATGTGCTTGTGATCTACTGTCCCATGTTCTTAATCTTTCAATAGAACTTTTTACACTTGCAGATAGTGGTTTTCCTGTTGCATCTTTGTTAGCTGCACCAATCACAGTTGATAAACCCATATCGTGCATTGTTAGTGAGGTTCCTGCTCCTGTTCTAGCTCTGTTGTTTTCATCATTTGCAAATGAACGCCACTCTGCACCAGTATCTGCAATTTTATCTGTAATTACAAATCCACATTTTCCACAAAACAATTCTCCAGTGTCTTGATCTGAAACAATTTTTTTACCTCCACAAGATGGGCATTTAGGCCCGGTAATCATTGGATTTTTTAGCATAATTACTAGAAATGACTAGATAACACTATTATCAGTTCTACATGATTTCTGCAGGTTAATTGTGTGTAGGTTAAGCTAACCTAATTCTCATTTTTTAGAATATGAGTAGTTTTTTCAAATTTAACTTAGGAGACAATATGCGTACGATGGAGTATATGACGCATACATGATGTTATTTTGATCTGTTACATGTTGCAAACTAATAGAATGACCTAACTCGTGTGTCATGATTGTTTCAACACTTTTAACATCATATAATTGAAAACTTCCATCACAATTGTAATCCCCTAATGTCACTTCTACAATTCCTTTTCCGAGATGTGCGTGTCCAAGAACTCCTTCCCCAATATCTCGAACTATCCAAGTTACCCAAACATTTGCGTCTTGTCTAAAATTTGTAATTTCAAATTTTACTTTAGCTTTTTGATTATCAGTATCAAATTCTTGTTCTTCCCAAAACGAAAAAGAATTTTCTAATGTATGCACATGATCTAATGGTAGCCTTGTTGGTTGATCATTGACGAATACTTTATAGTAAATAATTAGTACCTCATCTATTATTTCATATGTTGGACTGGGGAATGTTTCAGCTGCCAATTTAGCCTGCTCTTCAAAATTCCATTTTACATAATCCCTGAGAAATTTTTTTATCACATCTTGACTAGGATTAGGATATTCAATGTATCGTGTATCTTTAACAATATTATTTGAAATATCTCTAAGATATTTTCCAAACAAATACAACTCATGATCTAATTCCTCTTGTGATTGAGTTGTATTTTGAACATTTACAGTAATTAATCCATATTCTATCATATGTTGAATACCCGAAACAAAAGCAATATCGTCAATTTTGTCATAAGCCCATTCTCTTGCATTGTTTTTTACCCACTCTGGAATTTTATCTTCAGAATTACTTTGTATCTCTACTGATGGAATCTGTATTGTTTTATTTTCTATTAGATATAATAAAGCTGAAATAAATTCTGAATCATCAATATTTCCTTCTGACCACCATTTCGCTATTGGTTTTACCCATTCTGGAATTGTCGTAACGTAGATCTTCTCTAATCCTTTTGGTTTCTCAGTTGGTATGTATGGATATTTTATAATTACTTTTTCAATAAATTCTTTATAGTTTTTGATTACAACACTATCTGGTTTTTCTTTTAATGCTTTGTCAAAATATGTTATGGCTTCTTGATATTCTCCTAGATACCCAAATCCAACTCCCATACCAGTTAACGAAATAACATCATTTGATCTAAATTGCAAAACTTTGAAAAATTGTTTTAAAGATTTATCGTGTTGTTCTAGATTACTTTGTACTATTCCTTTCATTTTTAGTGCTGAAATATTATTTGGCGAAATCTCCAAGATATCATCAAAAATTTTTATGGCTTGTTTGTATTCACCATTGACAAAATGTTCTTTAGCTTGGTTAAACATTAACTTTGAATCTTTTTCTGTTTGTGCAAATACAGTTCCATTAAGAATGGGTGAACTCAACAAAATTATGACAAAAAAATAAGAAATTATCATTGTATTTTTTTTCATATTTGTGATTTTAGATGTGGTTATTTCTATTTTATACTACATCTAGGCTTGTACACGCTTTTATTAAATAAGCAATGTGAATCTGTTGGAAAATCTTTAATTTATTCATATAACGTGTTTTTGTATTGACAGAAATTGATGCCGGAGACGCAATCTATGACTTACGTAAAAAAATTCAACAGATTCAAGCCGATTTGAGTCAATTAGGTGATCCTGTATCTGAAATACCAGAATTGATTACTTCAGCAAATCTATTACGCTCAAATGAGTATCTATCAAAGGCAAATGAAAAGAAAACTGAGCTGTTGTCTGCCTACGAACAATATTCTATGGCTCTAGAAGAATTACTCTCGTTTGTTTTTGAGATACAACACGATCTAAAAGAGATACTAAAAGCACAATCCTCTATGATTCCTTCTCACCCAAAAAAACAATCAAAACCAAAAACTAAATCAAAAATTACTAAAAAATAATTTACTTTGATAAATGAATAATATCCCCTGCAATTATTCTATTAATTTTATTGTTATCTGCTATTACTAATGCCCCATCTTCATCAATTTTGATTGCTTTTCCTTTTATTTTTCCATCCCTAGTATTCAACTCCACATTCTTTCCAATTGTCGACGATCTTTTTGTCCATTCTGAAACAATTTTTTTTGTTTGTTTTGTATTTAGCAACTCATAAATTTTTTCTAATTCCACAAAAAATGTTTGAACTAACTGGATTGGTTTAATTTTGTTTTTTTGTTCACTAAGAGATGCAACACCGTAAAAATTTGATGAACCCTTGAGTATTTTCTCAATATGTTTTACATCTACATCAAAATTTATCCCAACTCCTAAAACCATATTTTTAATTCTGTTTGATTCTAGTGACACATCAACAAGCATTCCAGCTACTTTTTTGCCTTTTATGGTCAAGTCATTTGGCCATTTTAACTCTGGTGAAATCTTTAACGTTTTTTCTAATGCATTTGATAATGCTAGTGCAGATGCAATTGGAAATAAAGTTGTTATAGAAATATCAAACTTTGGTTGTAAAATTATTGAAAGCCAAATACCTCCTTTAGGAGAAACCCACTTTCTACCAGATCTTCCTTTCCCTCCTGTCTGTTTTGCTGCAATTATCACAGCACCATTGTTTGCAGGATCACCTGCCATTTTTAGTGCCTGATTTTGAGTAGAGTCAATTGAATCAAAATAGTATGACTGTTGTCCAATTACCTTTGTTTTAAGACCTGAAGTAATTTCCCATGGAAAGAGCTCATCTGAATTTGATGTTAACTTGTAACCTAGTTTCTGTTTTGACTCAACAGTGTATCCTAACTCTTGAATTTTTTTGATATGTTTCCACACTGCAACTCTGCTTATCTTTAATACATCACTCAAATCCTGACCCGATAGATATTCTGTATTGTGAGTTTGCAAAAATGTTAGTACTTTAACCAATCCTGGATTATCAAACGAATTGTACATCAACTATGGTTTGTTTTTACTACGAGTATAAAACACACACTAGAATTCAACATCTGTATCAAACTCTTCTCCTTCTGGCATATTTTCTGTCGGAACATAATTTGACATTTCAATGCCTATCATCCCAAACATCATACTAAACATCTCAATATTCATCACCCCAAAGAATATCATCATGGGAAAGAATGATTTACTTTCATCCATGTATTGTTTTAATCCCTCCTTGTCTTGTGTTTTGTATAATGTTGACATTTGATTCCACTTTGTTTGTAATTCATGAACTTGTTTATCTACTTCATTGGATCCTTTTTCAGTGACCAAAATTTCTATTTTATTTCCTAGCAATCCACTTTTTTCTGCTACTTGAATAAATCCCCTGTTTTCT
>CATMRH010000065.1 GCA_950073955.1 uncultured archaeon
CAAAGTAGTTTTCCATTGTTTCTTTTAGTGCAAGTCCTATACCGAGTGCAAGTCCCCCAGTTGCAGTTGCCAAAACCACCAAGTCTACCCCCCACCATGTAACTACACCAAGTATTGTAGCAAGAAAAATTCCTATAGGAAGAACTTGTTTTGCAGATCTTGGAACTCCTTCCTTTTGCTTCCTTGCATATCCTGGTGGTCTCGAACTTGGAATTATTGGTTCATAGTTATTTTGTCTCTTCTGTTCTCGCCACCTATCTATAGGATAAATTTCTTCTGGCACATGTCCTGGTCTTAGTTTTTGTCCTGTCTGGTTTTTTCCAGTTATACAATTTTCATAATATTTTTCATACTTCACTCTCTCTGATTTTTTCCATTCTACAAATGGTTCATCTACTAGTTTATCATAACTGCCAACAGGTAAACCCACGGAAGTGCGATATTTTTCAAGAAATTTTAGACCATCCTCTGTTTGGATATACTTTTGAAATTCATCATCTTTCATGTCGAAAGGAGTTGTTTGAGGTGGACTCCACTTGAAGCATTTGTAGAATAATCCATCATCGTCTGTAAATCCTCGTTTGTCATTCCACATTTCATAATCTTCTCTTTCCAGAATAGATTTGTCACGTTTTGCTAAAGCAATTGGAACTAAGTGTGATATTGTCCAACCAATTACAAGTATGTTAATAGAATTAAGAATTTTTGCAAATTTTTCAGCAGGATCTGATACATTTACATCCAAAGCTGGATTCTCTGCCTCAAATAGTTCAGTAGTTTGTATGTATACATTAATGGATGATACTAGAACTATTGCAAAAAATGGTAGTATTGCCTTGCGAACAAATCTAGAAGCATCTGGTCGAGTATAGTTGAATTTTTGAGATAAAATCCAATGAGAAAATTTACGGTAAACTATTCCAATAATTACCAAACCAATGATTAAAAGAACAAAGGCTATCTGAAGAGACTCTGAAGAAGCCAGGAGTTGAGGTATTGTTTCAAATTCTCCTACAGAAATCTCTGTAACTTCTTCCTCAGCCATATCTACTCCATTAAATCACAGTTTAATATAGAATACAAAGTTAACTTCTATTATCATTATAGATTGAAATTTTTATCAAACTTTTATTAAATTTAAAAATTTTCATGCGTAAAAAACCTATAACTTTTATCAAGGACTAACGTTCAATTTACTAAATGACCCATCAAGAATCAATTTGGGATGATTCACCATCACTAAAATCATATACATTATCAAATTTTCGTCAACTCCCACAAATTCAGAATCTTTCTGAAGAAACTCGATTTGAGATGGAAGTTGTAGGAAATGTTTTACCATTTAAAGCAAACAACTATGTTGTTGAACAATTAATTGATTGGAACAATATCCCAAATGATCCAATGTATGTTTTAACTTTTCCACAAAAAGGAATGTTGAAACCAGAACATTATAAAAAAATGGCAACTCTTTTAAAAAATAATCCTGACAAAAAAGAAATAACATCTATTGCAAATGAAATTCGTTTACAACTAAATCCGCATCCAGCAGGACAAATGGAACTTAATGTACCAACACTAAAGGATGGAACCAAGTTGTATGGTATGCAACATAAGTACAAGGAAACCTGTCTTTTCTTTCCTAGTCAAAGTCAAACTTGTCATGCATATTGTACTTTTTGTTTCAGATGGCCACAATTTGTTGGAATGGATGAAATGAAATTTGCAATGCGAGAGGGTGAACAACTTGTTCAATACCTTGTAGAACATCCAGAGATCAGTGATGTACTCTTTACAGGGGGTGATCCAATGATTATGAAAGCCAAAGTATTTTCAACATATATTGATGTTTTAATTGATGCAAAACTTCCAAATCTTAAAACAATCAGAATTGGAACAAAAGCTCTATCTTATTGGCCTTACAAATTTTTAACAGATTCTGATTCTCAAGAAATGTTAGATATTTTTAGAAAGATTACTGACAATGGATTACATCTTGCATTTATGGCGCACTTTAATCATTTGAATGAATTATTAACAGATTCTTTAAAAAATGCAATTCAA
Source organism: uncultured archaeon (assembly GCA_950073955.1). GTDB lineage: Archaea > Thermoproteota > Nitrososphaeria > Nitrososphaerales > Nitrosopumilaceae > Nitrosopumilus. The sequence goes on from CATMRH010000065.1 coordinate 2,065, forward strand.
CAAGTGAGGACAACCGGTGCACAAATTAGAACTCAATCTCCTCTTTTAGCACATATTAACGACGATTCAGCAATGTGGGCAAAAATGTGGAGTAAACAAGTTCAGTTGGGATGTATTCCATATTACATGTTTGTCGTTAGAGATACTGGTGCTCAACATTACTTTGGTATTCCTCTTGTTAAAGCACATGATATTTTCAAAAAGGCTTATTCTTCAATAAGTGGGTTAGCAAGAACTGTTCGTGGGCCTAGTATGTCTGCAACTCCAGGAAAAGTTCACGTTATTGGAACTGCAAATATAAATAATCAGAAGGTAATTGTTTTGAGATTTTTACAGGGTAGAAACCCTAACTGGGTTGAAGTTCCATTCTTTGCAAAATATGATGAAAATGCGATTTGGTTAGATGATTTAAAACCTGCATTTTCTGAAAAATTCTTCTTTGAAGAAGAGATGAACAATTTCAAAGCAACTAATCCAAATGAAGATTATCCTGAATCTTAAAATTTATCGTGATGTAATAACCTACAAGTATAGGAATTATGAAAAATTAACCTAGTTGATGTACATATGGTAGAAAACAATTATGATATTCTAGGAATCGTGGAAGGTTCAACTAAGAAAGAAATTCGAAATGCATTTAGACGATTAGCCTTGCAATTTCATTCAGATCGTGGTGGGGAAAATGAACAATTCATAAAAATAAAACAAGCATATGAAGATCTCAAAATTGGTAAAAAATATCCTGACACAGACATTGAAAAAATAAGAAATTCACGAGTATTTTCTAGTGATAATGAAGCAGATGTTAGAAGAAAGAATCAGATTCTAGGTCAGCAACTATCCAAAGAAATGAAAAATGCTGAAGAATGGGCAGCAGCCTTGAACAGATCAAACTTGACTGCAACAAGATTATTTGGATCAAAAACTCTTGGAGAAATTGAGCTAGAAAGAAAAGCAAACGGTGCTCTATCAATCAAAGGAAATTTCATGGCTGGAAATCTAACATATGATGGCTCAATAGTTATGCAGGGAAGTATAACTAGTCCATCTTGGACACAAGAATTTAGAACAAACATACATCTGACTAAAGGTGATTTCAAATTTATTAATCCTTTAGAAACTAAATACAAAATTGAGAATGGTGCTAGAATTATTGCGGATAATGGAGATATTATAATAGGAAATGTCTTTGGTCGAAAATACAGAGTTGAAGACCCAGAAGGAAGGATTGGCATTTTTCAGATTCAAGAACATAGAACACATATTTCAGCCCCAAATGGAAAAATTATTGCTGAAAATGCAGTAAACACTGTTTTACTTGATGCTGATACAATAATTATTCTTAATATTGAAGATGATGTGACACTTTCTGCACGTAAAATTTTATTTTATGGAGGAAAATTTACCCATGATTCTGTAATTGAATTGAAACAAGGTGGTTCAATACGATTTTTTGAAAACTTTTCAATTCAAGGATTAAGTGGTGATGCAATAATCAAACTTGAAAACGGTAAAAAAATTCAATTATTCGATCTAAAAACCAAAAAAATCAAAGATTTAGCTGATGAATTTATATCTAACAAGGAGACTTTTGGAAAAAATGCAACTATGGTTGGATATGGATTTACAATTACATATGACATGCTAGATAACCTTTCAAAGAAACTAAATAAAAAACAAAAAAGTAGTTGGGCATCAAAATTTGGTTTTTCTAAAAATTAATCAATACAATTGCTAAAAATAACCTGGTGCTGTAAAAATCTAAAATAATAAAAAGAAATGAAAAAATGATTGAACTAATCTAATCGATTAATTCGGTCCAACCTTTGACGAAGACTGAGTCCTTGTATAGCGGAACTGGTTGTCCAACAGTAAAGTCCATTGGTCTCATCCAAAAGATTGCCTTTGTTGGGCATACACCTATGCATGCACCATCTGTGATACATCTTTCTGGATAAAAAACAAATGCTTTACCTCTTTTCCAGCCTTCAACTGGTTTTACTCTAAGGACATCTGGACCAAGAGTTGTACAGATTTCTACACATAGTGCACATCCTATACACATCTGTTCACTGATGTCTGGTAGTATTGCTACTGGCATTATGAAAAATTTTATGATTTTTGGCTTAATATAACTTGCCTCAAAAATGTCTCTTATAACGCCGTTTCACTTTTTGATCGCAAAAAATCAAAATCAATGCTTTTCTTGTTCTATTTTGAATATCTTTGAACTTGCATCCATATCTTCAAGAATACTTATGACTAAATTATTTTCAATTTTTTTAAGTAAATAAATTCCTGTTTTTTTTGATTTTATGATCTGTTTTCCTCCTGGTGATAATATCCACCCATTATCTTCTTTCTTTCTTGCCATCGCAGTTATAACAACAGATGAACTTGTTTTTCTTCCAACAGATGAGAGTAACATAATACATGAATTGATGAATCTAGCAGATTCAAGATCATCAAACATATTGTAAACTCCATTGAACGAATCAATTACAACTAGGAATCTCTTCTTTGATACTTTACTTATGATTTCTGATAATTTTTCTCTCCAACTTGCTTTATTAGGATGAAAAATTATTACATTGTTTTTTTTCTGAATCATTCCAGATTCAACATATCCAGTATAAAGTAAATCCATATCTACAAAAATTATCTGACTTTGAATAGAGTTGATTAGTCTGTTAAGAAATTCTGCTTTATGAAAAGTGTCTGAACATAACACAATGCTTGGAATGTTCTTCCCAAATTCATTTTGAATATGTGTTAAACTATTATCTAAAATCTGCTCAGGACTTTTATTCAACACCACTTTAGCATTTTACAGATATAATAATGAATTTAGTATCAAAAGATATTTCAAGTGATTTTCCTAATTCAGGTAAAATCTATCTAAACAATGCATCAGTCTCGCTGATGCCTTCTCAGAGCATTGAAGCCATGAAAGAGTTTCTAATCTCATACAATTCAATTGGACCAGATTCTAAGGATTCAGAAACATTTGTTACTGAGAAAATACGCAACGTAAGAAAAATAATTGCAAAAATTATCTCCTGTCAACCTGATGAAGTTGTTCTTACTCAAAGCACTACTGATGGGATCAATATTGTAGCAAATGGTCTCTCTTTTGATGCTAGTTCCAACATAATAATTCGTGGAATGACACATGAACATCATTCAAACTTTTATCCTTGGATTAAACTAAAAGAAAAAATTTCAATAAAAAGTCTTCCTATATATAAAAACGGTTTTTTCAAATTAGATGATCTAGAATCCTATATTGATGCTAACACAAAACTAGTATCTCTAAGTCATGCTCTGTATAACACTGGTTCAATATTGCCTGTAGAAGAAATCGGAAATATTCTTCAAGATAGAGTTCCATTCTTTATTGATAGTGCACAAACTGTAGGATGTATAGGTGACATTGATGTATCTAAGATTAAATGTAATTTCATGTCATTTAACGGCTCCAAATGGCTCTGTGGTCCAATGGGAACTGGTTTGTTTTACTGTAATAGAAAATCAAGCGAATTATTAGAACCAATGACAATTGGTGGTGAATCTGCAATAATTTATGATGACACAAATCTTGCTTTCAAAGAACTACCAGACAAATTTCAAACTGGTTTTAGAAATTATGTAGGAATAGTTGGATTGGAATCATCTGTAAAATACTTGCTCAACTTTGGGTTGAAAAATATTCATAAGAAAAATCAATACTTGTCAAAACTTTTCAGAGAAGAAATATCAAAAATACCAAATGTTATTTTGTATGGACCAGAAGATCCAAATGATAGAACCAGTATTGTGTCTTTTAATATTGATGGTTTTGATTCACAAGAAATAGTAGATAAACTTGAAAAACAAAATATTATTTTAGCAGTAAGAGAAATTATGGAAAAAAAGATTATACGAGCATCTCCTCACTTTTTTAACACAGAATATGAAATGCTTCAGGTTATTGATGCAATAAAGAAACTATAGGTTTTCTTGCTCTTGTATTACCATCATAGTCAATGTTGACTGAACTTTGCTGATTTTTCTGACTTTGTTAGTAATAATTGCACGTAGTTTTTCACCATCATCCGAGTACAACTTCAAAACAATATCGTATACTCCATATACTCCTTGAACCTCAAATGTGACATCTTCTTCAGCAAGAATCTGTTTAACTTCATTAATGATTGACTCGTCTGATCCTAAATCAGAATTTAATAGAACATATGCAGTAGGCACAAAAAATTTTTCACCAAACAGTAATTTAATCTTTCATACTTCAAAAACTGATTAATTACCATTACGGTTTATTGGTATGAAACCAATAGATCTAACACTAACAATATCAGAATCTATTCCAACCTTTCCAGGTTCTCCAAAACCTCAATTCATTCTTTGGTCTGATCTCAAGGAGGATGGGTATAATCTTGAACTATTATTCTTAAGTTCGCATACTGGAACACATCTTGATGCACCATATCATTTTGTAAAGAATGGTCTTAAAATCCACCAAATTCTACTTGATAGACTAGTAGGAAAAGCTATACTAATCAAACTCCAAAAAACTAAGAATATTGCCATTACCAAATTAGATATTACTACATTTGAAAAAAGGAATGGAAAGATTCCTAATTACTCATCTGTCTTCTTCTTTACTGGATGGCAAAAAAATTTGAAAAAAGATAACTACTTCACAGAAAATCCCGGATTGACCATATCAGCAGCCAAATATCTTGCATCAAAAAAGATCAATCTAGTTGGAATAGATTCTCCAAGTATAGATCTAGGAAAAGA
>CATMRH010000066.1 GCA_950073955.1 uncultured archaeon
CCTGATCTAAATCTAAATTATGAGAAAACCCTTCGTCTATATCAGGTTCTTGGAATCAATGAAGGAACTTATGATGTATCTGTTAACTATGCTGGGGCTATAGCAAACATAAATTTCTCAGTGGGGTCTGAATTGATTGTACAGGAAATAAAGGAAGCTGGCTCATTTAGTATTACCACTGATAAAACTCAATACATTCCAGGACAATCAGTTTCAATTACTGGTTTTGCTACAGACATAATTCCATTTCAGGGAATGAAATTTTCAGTCAAAAATTCTCAAAACCAAATAATCTATTCTGGAACCCTCTTTCCAACTAACGGTGAATTCACAACTAGTATTTTCCTTACAACTGTAAACCCTAACTATGGTACTTATGAGATTGTTGCTGAATATTTTGACAAGGCTGCTTTAACAACTTTTGAAGTAGTTAAGGACTTTAAAGAATCTGTACCAATTTCACTTTGGACTGATAAAGATGCTTATGGTCTAGGCGAAGAAGTAAAAATTACTGGTAGATTAAACCAATTTTGGATTAGTTCATTAGACTTGGAGATAATAGATACAAAACAATCAGCAATTGTGACTTCATCTTCAGGAAGTGCATCTGGATTCAAAATACAATCAGTGTTAACAGTTATGGGTGATGGCTCTTTTAGTTACACTTTCACACTTCCCAACGATGAGATTAGGTTAGGTGATTATAGAATTACTGTTTCAAAGGATCTTGGCTCTGTAACTAAAATTATTCATGTAGTAACCCACCCTAATGACTTTGTTGCTTCTGATGAACCCTTGACAATCCTTTCTGATAAAGAAATCTATGAACTTGGTGATAAAATGATCATTAGTGGAGTAATCAAAGACCCATTTGGAACTACAAGTTATGAAACTGCTTCTGTGAAACTCTCTATTTCTCGTGAAGATGGTTCCCCTTTAGAGATTATTGGTTTGCCAACAGACTTCAAAAGACATGAAGTTGGCGGGGTTGTTGTTTCCCTTGACTTTACAGCACTTCCTGAAACTTCAGGAAAATATTCAGTTCAAATTGATGTTGCCAAACTAATCTTCGCTGATGGAAACTATGTTGTAAAATCTCAATATATGGGTGATATTGCAACAAAAACTTTCACAGTAATTAATCCGCTTGATTTGAATCAGGGCATTTCACTTGATAAGGAAGTTTATGGTCCTGGTGAAACTGTATATCTGACTGGATTACTTCCTCCTACTGGCGCTAGAAACGCTGATATCTTGTTGACAAAGTCTGATGGAACTGTAATGAGTTCAGGCGTGCTTATTGATAACCAACACTTCTCATGGTCTTGGATCACTCCTTTAACTGAAAAAATTATTAAAACTGATGCTGGAAGAGATGCAACAAAATCAAACTTTGGAATTTATAAAATTAAAGTTGCAGCTGATTCACTTGAAATGGACCTTTTCTTCAAAGTTTCTTTAGATCCTGAAAATGACTCCATTTCAAAAACACCTCTCTTTGTAACTACAGAAAAATCATTGTACAATGCTGGTGAAAAATTAAAAGTAATTGGAAATATTATCAAACGTGATCAAGGATTAGTTGTTCCAGAAAGAGTACATATTAGAGTACTGGATGGTACTCTCCCATATGCGCAAATTCACGAATCTTCTGTTTATCCAAACCAAGGTGGTGAATTCTCAAGTATCTTTGAATTACCTATCACAATTTTCACTCAAGGGACCTATACTGTAAAAGCACTTTACACTAATATTCGTGCTGAAACAACATTTGGTGTAGTTAGTGATCTTGTTTTTAATCCTGATGACCCCTTATCTCTTTTAGTTTCTACAGATAAATCAGAATATTATCCTGGTGATACAGTAACAATCACTGGAAATCCAAACAAACCAATTTATCTTGAAAATTTTGACGTAAGTGTTATTCAAAAAGCAGATGCTGATATCGAATGTACTAATTTTAGTTGTGGAATACATACTGGCCCTGTAACTTCTATCCGTACAAGTCCTTTTGGTTCATTTACTCATGAATTTGTAATCCCTAATTCTATGTCTGCAGTTGGATCATACGAAATAACAGTTGATGCTGACTTTGAAATAAAGCGTATACAATTTGATGTAATTGAAAAACCTCAAACTCTAAAATTGAATACTGTGATTGAAAAAGAAAACCGAATTCCTGGAAAAATAATTCCTATATTAACTGAGGAAAAAATTGTCGACAATGAAAGTATTGCACCCAGAGTTCTTTCTGGTTCTCTGATTACCGCTTCAAGAGCCGATGAATCAAACGTCAATCTTAAGATATCAACTGCAACTGGCATATGTATTATTGGCCCTGATGCTGATTGTTTAGTTAAAGAATCCACAAGAAAACAGGGACAAATCTATGATGTTGTTGAAGTTGATGGAATTAGCCTTAATGTGAGATATAGCGGTCCAGATGTACGCCTAGAAAAATTCAGCATTCTACCTGAATCCTCCACTGAATTCTTACCTGACGCAAATTGGAACGTTGAAGTCATCAAGGATGATCAAGTTTCACGATTCTATTACAAAATCACATACAAAATCCTAGAGTAAATTCAAAATACTGTTCATTTTATAATTGAGTGAAGTGAAGTTACAAGTTTTAATGTTTTTTCAAGATGATCCAAAAAAATGTACAGCGGCCAAGATGGTGAAATTTGGTCTTGCCAAAAACATCAAAAAGATTGGCAAAAAAGGATTAGTTTTAGATCCTTTTTCTGAAAAGACCCTATTGCCTAAAGATAAATCTTTAATTAATTCTATTGTTGGAATTGATTGCTCTTGGAATTTAACTGATCAAATCTTTTCTAAAAAATTTAATGGCATTAAACGAAAACTTCCGCCATTACTTGCAGGAAATCCTGTAAATTATACAAAACTAAACAAACTGACTACTGCAGAAGCATTATCTGCTTCATTATTCATTTTAGGTTTCAAAGAACAAGGTCTGGAATTACTTGATAAATTCAAATGGGGACACACTTTCTATGAACTTAACCAAAACCTCTTAGACGAATATTCAAAACTTGAAAATGAAGACCAAATAGAATCAATTCTAAAAGATTTTAGATTGTTATAGATATCGCTTCTTAAGATAAATCCCCATTCCAATAAAGAATAGTATTGGTATTATCCAAATCCAGTACTCTGATTTGTTTTCAGTAAATTCTATGTTGGTAGATAAACTAGTTGGTAATTCTGCTTTAACATCTGTTACAAGAAAACTTGATTCATAAAAATCTGGTTTCAACACAGAATTCGAAATTGCAAATATCTTGATGTTGTTTGCTCCTATTCCCAAATCTTTTGTATTCTCTGATGGCACAGTAACAGTAATTCTATTTCCATCTAAATTGAGTGTCTCTGATGCTATTATCTTTCCTTCAATATTTGTTAAAAAGTATAAAATGGAATCTGAATAGTCAGCCTCCACTCTTATTTCTAATTTTTCTCCTCGCTGAATAATATTTTTCATTTCTATGTTCTTGATGGTTGGTAATTCAGCTTTTTCAAATTCTGCCCACTCTCCAATCTTAAATGGATATGTATCATCATCAAATGCACTCACTGTAATTGTTCGTGATTCTGGCGAATATGATTTTAAATAAAATGGACCATTACTTATCACTGCATGATTATTTGCTTCAATCCATTTTATTGAAGAATCATATCTATTTTGAAAATATTGAGAATTCTGATAACTTTCTTTTAGTGATGTGGGGATGTAGTTAGAATCTTTGAATTCTTGTAAATAATCTCTGATAAGATTTGCATCTATTGGAATTATTAATGATAACCAGTTTACATTTTTGCTTGTAGCGCCAGATCTTGAAAATGATGCCTTTCCATCTATGACTGCCTTCTCCATTGCAGCTGAAACTTCCCATGGCATTGAACTCCACAGTACTGCCCAATCTGCAATCTCTCCTTCATCAAAATGCCAATAATCCACATAAACCTCAATCGTATCCTCATCAATTGGATTCACTCCAATGATTGTTTGAATAATTTGAGAAGTTCTTGGAGTAAATTCTGTGTCAAAAGTTCTATCATTCTCGTCAACTTGAGTTCCCCATTCTATTGTAAAATACAGTGAGTATAGAATGTCGTTGATATCCATTGCTTGTCCATGATGCCAATTACTAAATTTAAAATCTAATGTTACTTTACTTGTTGCAAGTGTATCTGGAGTAACATTATCCCATTTTTGAAAAGATGGATTCCAAATTATTGCCTCTTGAGGAACAGATAGTTTCTCATTTGGCCCTGCAGTTTCAACTTGCCATTCTGCTCTAATAGGAATTGTTTCTCCTGTAAAGGGGTGTTTGAATGTTCCAGGATCCGAAATTATTCCCCAAATATGTCTACTATAACTATCTGTTAATCCCATAACTGGATTCCATGCTCCTTGATAGATTTGTTTAACACCAATTACAAACTCATCACTACTACCTTTAGCATTAATAGGGGTGAATCTACTTGGAACTCCAGCTCCAAAGTCATTAACTATTCCCTCAACTTTTTCATTTGCAATATATTGATCAATTTTACTTGCCAAAAAAATTCTAACAGATTCATTGATTCCTTCAACAACTGCTTCTTGAATTAACTGTGATCTTTTTTCTGATGACTCAAAGCCACCAGTGTATATTTTCTGAGTGAGTTCATCTAATCTATCATTTTTGTAATTCCAGTATGATGGATTGTTAAATCCTGGCATAGTTGAAAACCAAGGAGAATACATTTGTCCTAATCCTACAGAATCATATCTTACAAACGCAGAGCGTCCCCATCCTTCAGTGTATAAACTCCACTTCAAATCAGAAGGATTTGAACCATATACAACAACAAATGCTTTGTTTAGATCTCCAAAATCCTTTTTGATGGTGAATCCAATTTTTTGTAATTCAACTGCTAAAATCTCTCCTATTGATTTTCTGACTGTATCATCACTTCTGATAAAAATTGTAATTTCTATTGGTTTTTCATTAATTTGCCATTTATCATCGATTTTGATAGCTCCTCTTTCTTTTAGTACTCTGGAGATGATTTCTTCTGCAAGTACAGGATTGTATTTAAAATTAAATGCCTCTAGTTGTTCAATAACTGTAAGATATTCTGGATCTGATGGACTATAGTAAGAAATGATTGGAGATCCATATCCACCCATCAGTTCATTTACGATTAACTTTCGGTCTATCAAATAATTTAGAGCAAATCTGATGTCTCTGCTTGAAAATGGATTGAATTCTTCAGATTCCGCAGGATTAACCAGAATACTGTATGATCCTCCTGTGGAATCAAAAACCTGTAATCCCTCTCTAGCCTGATAATTTTCTAATCTGTCTGATGAAATTGTATAATAGTACACATCTAGATTTCCATTTCGTACTTCTTCTAACGCCGTATTTCCATCTAGATACTGAATGAATTTTACTGAATCAAAAAATGTGCTTTTTTCTGCAAATGATTCATTATACATTATAGTTGCAATTGAAAGAGCTAGTATGAGAACTAGCAATTTTTTCATAATCCTAATTTAAAACGCTTGTAATAAAATCTATATCGTAATACTCTGAAGTTATTAGCTCATAAAACCTATATCGCTTACGTGAATCAAAATATGCAGTTGAAAATTCATCCTAAAATAATTGTTGGATTACAAGGAATTATTTCGGGTGGAATTTCAGTTGAGGATTTTTCTGCTGTTACAAAACTGAATGTTATAGACTCCGAAACAATTTTAGATGAATTCCTAAAAAACGATATTGGAACAAAACAAGACAATTCATATTATTTTGAAGATGGTGATAAATTAAAAATTGCTGTTGCGTTACTTGAGAACGGTTTTCCTATTGATGAAATTTCAATTGCGTTGGATTGGAAAGATTTTGAAGGTTTGACTGCAACAATTTTGGCGTCAAAAGATTTTGCAGTAATTAAGAACATGATTTTAACTAAACCCAGAATGGAAATTGATGTTATTGGTATTCGATTAGGCATTGCAATTTTAATTGATTGTAAACATTGGAAGCGTTACAGCATTTCATCATTAACATCTGTTGTCAAAAAACAAATTAAACGAACAAAACACTACGTTGCAAAAACTCAGGGGGCAATCGCTGTACCTGTAATTGTTACATTGTATCAAGATAAAGTAGATTTTATTCAAAGCGTACCTATAGTGCCTATTTTCCAATTTTCTTCATTTATTGATGAATTTTATGGAAACCTTGATCAGATGAAGACTATAGAAACAAACTAGTTATAAAAAGACAGACTCCTCCAATCATGAATATTTTTGATATTTTCAAAGAGTTATCAAGTGCTTTAGAAAAGTCCTCAAATATTCCCTGACCCATAATTTTTACATCTGCTTGGTTTTCCAATATTTCATACTTTGCAGTTGTTGTTTTTGTTTCAGCAATTTCAGCAATGCCCAAAAACCATTTTGATAATTTTTCAGAATCTGTAATCAAACCTAATTGATAGTATCCATTTCTGTTTCTAGCTTTAACTGGTGCATAATGAGTGTCTGATGTACAAATCTCTAAAAGATTATAGTCTCTTTTTGTAAAATTTTCTACAATTTTCTCTCTTACTCCATTTTCCATGTTATTTGCATCAGCCCATCCTATGAAGTATTTTTTATCATTGATTTTTAGACATATTATTCCAAGGCCCCCCATT
>CATMRH010000067.1 GCA_950073955.1 uncultured archaeon
AAGAAGCACCAAAGAAAGAGAAACCAGCTAAAGAAGCACCAAAGAAAGAGAAACCAGCTAAAGAAGCACCAAAGAAAGAGAAACCAGCTAAAGAAGCACCAAAGAAAGAGAAACCAGCTAAAGAAGCACCAAAGAAAAAATCAAAAAAATAATTTCTTCCAAAAAATTATAATTTTAAAAAATTATTTTATTCTAGTTGATATAAATCCAATTTACAATCAATGCTACAATCTGGTGTAGACCAATCAAGTGTGTCTTCTTGTGGAATTATTCCAAGTGGATCATAGTTGTCAAACTTTGTCATTCCCTGAATAGAAGATAACATTACTATTTTGGATTCATCAGAAGTCGATGTCATATCTATCTGTGAATTACTTTCATTTAGAATTCCACTAGTGAGATTTGTAATTGAGTTTAAGACTCCTACAGGAATGTTACTTCCTCCAACTACATACAGCATTGAGCGTTTTATTGCATTTGGTGGGGCATTTTCATAGAGCATTTTTAGCGAATCTCTTAGTGAATCTTCAATATTTTGTCCCTCTTTACTTGTTGTGAGTATATTTGTCTCAGAAGATATTTCAGATGAACCAAGTGATTCTATCACGTGCATAATTGCAGAGTTTGCAATATCATAACATGCTTTAGAACTCAAATCTGGATTGCTCTCAAGTAACGAATCATTATCAAGTACAATTGTACATTCAGAGTTTTCTCTAACTCTTTTTAGGGATACTCCAGAATTGAAAATTCTATCTTTTTCATACTTGAAAGGCATAATTGCAAATGAAATCAATCCTTTATCAGATTCTTTGCATATCTGTGATACCACAGGTGCTATGGCTGAACCTGCCTTTCCAGCTAAGTTACTCATTAATACAACTGTTGAATAGGCTGCAATCTTTGATTTTATTTCATCAGCAACCTTGTAAGTTGAACCTCTGATTAATTGAACAGATGGATTAACTACTGAATCTGTTGAAACATGAATAGATGAATTCTCTGATGAGAAATCTTTTGCATCATTGCTGATTATCAGACAATCAGAATTAATGGAATCTTTAGCTTGAATTGCTAATTTTGAGCCTATGCCACCTAAACCTATGACTAAAATTGGTTCTTTTATTTGAAGACTCATTTCAGATCCTATTCTTTTGATTTAGATAAAAAACCTTCTTACGTTTTTTAAATCAAATTTTAGATCTAAAAAATTTAGCTTGCGATCTTTCCAAGAAGACTGTTTACAGTAACATCAGTAATTTCAACTATGTGAGATTGACCAATGTCTACTGCATTTCGGACAAAGACAGGCTTGTAAGCAAAGTTTCTACCTTTGATACCCTCATCTATCTTTTCATCAAATAGAACTTTACCCGTCCAACCGATCCACTTTTTGTTATTCTCCATTGATATTTTACTGATCTGTTCAAAAATTATCTTACTTCTTTTTTTAACTTCTGCAACATCAATTTGCTTCCATTCAGCTGCCTCGGTACCTGGCCTTGCACTATACTTTGACAGATTTACCACATCTGGTCTTGTCTCGTCAAGCAGATTTACCGTTTTTTGAAAATCCTCTTCAGTCTCTGAAGGAAATCCAACTATGACATCCGTTGAAATTGTAAAGTTCCCAAATCTTTCTTTTGCCCTTTTTACAATTTCTCTGAAAGTATTAACAGTATGACCTCTTTTCATGTCATGAAGTACTTTGTCGCTTCCGCTTTGTACCGGAATGTGGAGAAATTTGAAGACTTTGTCATTATTGAAAGATTCTATTAATGCTTCTTTGATTCTTGGCATGTACATTGGATTCATCATGCCAACTCTAATCATAAAATCATCTGGAATTTCTACAACTGCATTCACTAGTGATGGCAGATCAGTTCCAATGTCAAACCCATAACATCCATTATCTGTAGATGTCAACCAGACTTCTTTACACCCTTCCTTGATTTCTGTTTGAACTTGTCTTACGATATCCCCCAATCTATAACTTGAAAGATCTCCTTTCGATAATTTAGTCTGACAAAATGTGCATTCACTCATACATCCACTTGCAATTTCTACTATTCCAACTACGGGGTTTAGTCTGACCTTTGGAAGTCCTACCTTTGATAGATCAGAGTCTTCTAATGAAATTTGTTTTCTACCATTTAATGTTGAATCAATTATCTGAAGTGTTTTTCCTAATGAGTTTGGTCCTAGCAGACTAGCATTTTCTGCAAACTTTTCAACAGTACTCTTTTCTGCTTTTGGAAAACATCCTGCTACAACTAATGGTTTTGAGTTTAATGATTTTATTCGATGAATCATCTTGTTTGCAGTAGCATCTTTGACAGAGCATGTAACTATAATATTTAGATCAGACTCTGAGGAATTATCTGCTAATGTGTGACCGCCATTTAGAATTAGTCCTGAAATCATCTCTGAATCTGCAAAGCTAGCAGAACATCCGTAAGCTTCTACGAAAATCTTTGCCATAGTCTATCCAAATAGAGCATTGATTTCTTTGTTACTCAATAGTTTCTTTGAAACAACTAACTCTCTGATAGTCTTTCCAGTTTTTAATGATTCTTTGAAGAGTTCTGCAGATTTTTGATATCCTATTTTTGGAGTTAGCAGCGTAACAATTACTGGGCTATTTTCAATGTCCTTACGTAACTTTTCTTTGTTTGCAGTAAGTCCATCAATTAGATTTGCAGAAAATATTGGTAAGAAATTTTTGAGCATGTCTGTTGATTCTAGCATGCACTTTAGCATTCCAGGTAACATGACGTTGAGCTCAAACTGTCCACTTTGCGCTGCATAAGAAACTGCCGTGTCATTTCCAATTATGTTAAAACAAATCATGTTCATACATTCGGCTAAAGATGGGTTCACTTTTCCAGGCATGATGGACGAACCTGCATGTACTGCAGGAATTCCAAGTTCTGCTAATCCTGCAATTGGACCTGATGCCATTAGTCTGATATCATTTGCGATCTTTCCAATCTCTAGTGCCAAGTTTCGTAAAGCGCCTGACAAATTTGTAACTGCAAACTTGCTTTGCAAACTATACTGCATATCTTGTTCAGGTTTTAATGGAAGTTTGGAAATTTTTGCAAGTTCAGATATTGCAATCTTTCTGTAACCTTTCGGTGTGTTTGCACCCGAGCCTACAGCTGTTCCTCCAAGAGCAACATTTTGTAATTCTTTTTGTGATGCAACAATTTCATTTCTTGCTTTGGTAATTGATGTTACATAAGCTGCAAATTCACTACCTAGTGTTACAGGTAATGCATCCATCAGATGCGTTCTTCCAATTTTCTTAAATGATGAAAATTGTTTTGCTTTCTTAGATAGTGACTTTATCAAAATATCAATAGCTGGAATAACCTCTTTAAGATTAATCAAAATTGCAACATGCATAGCAGTTGGATATGTATCGTTACTAGATTGTGACATATTTACATGATCATTTGGATGTAGAAACTGGTATTGTCCTTTCTTTTTGTGTAGTATTTCTAGTGCAACATTTGCTATAACCTCATTTGAATTCATGTTAAATGCAGTACCTGCACCCGAGTTGATCATATCTACCACAAATTGTTCAACATATTTTCCAGCCAATATTCTATCACATGCAGAAATTATAGCCTTTCCGCGTTTTGTATCGATGGCCTTTGTCTTCATATTTGCTAATGCTGCAGAACGTTTAATCATTACAAATGACTTGATCAAATTTTCATGGCTTTTGTTTCCTGTAACGTGATATTGTTTGATTGCTCTACCAGTAAATGCACCATAGTATGCATCAGCTGGGATTTTGACTTTTCCAAGTGAATCTTGATCTAATCTAAATTTCATATTGATTTTATAACAAATTATCTCCTATTATTCATTCTTTTTCAGATTATTTCATAATTACATAGCATGGGAATGCCAATTATTATATAGGAATCATAAATGATCGATTTTAATGAATAAGCGTTTTACTATGCTCTTTACAATTGCAGCAGTAGCTGTAATGGGAGCAACCTTATTCGGAAGCACATACACACAAACCCAAATTAGCGGACAATCCCTCGATATGTCTTCAATGGACATGGATATGATGGACAAAATTCGTCAAATGGGCGGTTTACAACTTGTAATGCCTCAGGCATTCGCAGAAACTGATTGTGGTGTACTTGCAGATTCTGGACGCAACGTAGTTGAGTTCAATCTAACTGGTGAAAGTGTCTCACTTCCAATTATGGGAGGAGAATCTTACAACGCCATGACCTTTAATGGACAAGTCCCAGGACCAACATTAAGAGTTACACAAGGTGATGTTGTAAAAATGACACTAACAATTCCAGCTGATGAAATTACCGGTCACGGTAACGACATGCATGCATCACAAATGACAGCATTGGCTTTTGATTCAGTTAATCCTGGAGAGACTAGCCAATACTGTTACATTGCTGAATCTGCTGGTGTTTTCAAATACCACTGTTCTGGTGTCCACTTAGCTGGAATGGATGCACATGTACTTTCCGGCATGTACGGAATTGCAATTGTTGATCCAGCAAATGGATACAAGAAACTAATGGTAGAGAAGACAAGCGGTAGTGGTGAAATGAACAGAGTGTTCTACGATGCAGATGCATTAGAGTTCACATTGCAATTCAACCAATTATACTTGGATGAAAATGGCAATTACGACATGAGCAAAATGATGGCACACCAAAATACTGCAACAGTTATCAATGGAATGCAATTTGGTTATACACCAAACATGGCACACAATTTACTCGTTAAAGGCGATGTAGATACAAACTTCTTTCTAGTACAGCCATGGAAAGGACTTGAATTAAAGCAGTACCAATCACAACTATTGTATGTTGAAAATGATCAACATGTGAGACTCTTTATTGAAAACCAAGGTAATGAGCCAGTATTCTTCCATATTGTTGGAGAAATACTTGACAGAGTTACACAAGGTAACAGAGTTCAATCCGCAGCAACTGAAACATGGTTACTTGGCGGTTCACAGAACATGATTGTGGACTTGGTATTTGATGAACCAGGAGTTTATGCTCTAGTAAACCATGACTATGCCGCAATTTATTCTGGCGGACTTGGACTATTTGTTGCAGGTGATCCTTTCAACTTGAACCCAACTTTAGTTGAAAAAGGAATCATTTCTGAACCAGTAGCCTCTTACGCATATGTATTGGGAAATCCAAGTGATGCTGTCCCACCAATGGGATTAAACAGTATTGCTCATCCAGCAATAAACATACATGGTCTATACACTGATGATGTAGCTTCTGAAATGCAAGCAAGTGGGTTAATCCCATTATGGGAAGTAATTCCTGTAGTTGCAGAGATTCTAACAGCTGAATCTTAACTAAATCCCTTTTCTTTATTTTTTTACTCATAATGATTATATTCGGTGAATAAAGGGAATGATTCATGGGTTTTGATGAGTCTGTTTTAATTTGTGATGAAGTCGATCCAATACTAAACAAAATTTTAGTAGACAACGGTTTGAAAGTTTCTTATGAACCAACGATTACTGCTGAACAAATCCAAGAAACAATAGGACAGTACAATATTGTAATTGTTAGAAGCAGAACAAAACTAACTAAAGAATTAATTGAAAAAGCAGATAATTGTAAAATTATTGCACGTGTTGGTGTTGGACTTGATAATATAGATGAAGAAGCAGCAAAAACAAAAAACATTCGTGTAATTAATGCAGTAGAAGGTGCAATGAATGCAGTTGCTGAATTAGTTTTAGGATTAATGTTGTCTTTGGCAAGACAGACTGCTAGAGGTGATCGAGAAATTAGAAATGGAAATTGGCTTAAGAAAGAACTCAAGGGAACAGAACTTCGAGGAAAATATCTCGGAATTATTGGTTTAGGAAATATTGGAAAAAGATTGGGAAGACTTGCACGTGCACTTAACATGAATATTATTGGATATGATGTAATTCCTATTGATGAAGAATTCTCAAAAGAAGTCGGTTTACTGAAAGCTGACTTGAATACACTTTTGCAAAGTTCTGATTATATCTCAATACATGTTCCATTGTTAGATTCTACATATCATCTTCTAGATGCTCAAAAAATGTCTACAATGAAAAAAACTGCAAAAATTATCAACACATCAAGAGGCGGAGTCGTTGATGAAGATGCTCTGTATGATGCACTCAAAAATGGTACTTTGGGTGGTGCGGCTTTGGATGTATTTGAAAAAGAACCAGCAACTGGAAACAAATTGGCAGAACTAGACAATGTAATTTTAACACCGCACATTGGTGCTCAAACAAAAGAGGCACAATCTTTGGCTGCAAATGTAATTGCTGAAAAGATTATCCAAATACTTCGAGGCGTAATCTAGCTTTTTCGTAGAATTTCTACCTGAACTTTAAAAATAAGCAAAAAAGCTTGACTTGTCCGTGATTTATTATCGTCTCATTCTTTTTAACACCA
>CATMRH010000068.1 GCA_950073955.1 uncultured archaeon
AACCCATATCACGATAATATTCGCCCATTGTAATTCCAGTATAGATACTTGCTTCACGGGCAGCTACTGGCATGTTACTAGTATTAGCAACTAGAATAGTTCGTTCCATAAGAGGTCGTTTTGATTTTGGATCTATTAATTTAGGAAATTCGGTGAGAACTTCACACATTTCATTTCCTCTTTCTCCACAACCAATATACACAATTATTTCACTGTCAGCCCATTTTGCAAGCTGTTGTTGAGTTACTGTTTTTCCACTTCCAAAAGGACCAGGAATTGCAGCAGTTCCACCTTTAGCAATTGGGAAAAATGTATCAATAACTCGCTGGCCTGTAATCAATGGTTCTTCAGGAGGAAGTTTTTTCAAAACTGGTCTTGGTATTCTAACTGTCCACCAACTAGATAATCCAATATCGATTGTCTTACCGTTTTTTAAAGTTGCAACATTATCGTTAACAGTAAATTGTCCTTCAGAAATGTCTACAAGTTCTCCAGAAACATTAGGTGGAATCATAATTTTATGTTTGATCAGCGGAGTTTCCTGAACCTCACCAATGATTTCACCAGGTGCAACTTGATCTCCTTTCTTCTTAACTGGAACAAAATCCCATTTTTTCTTTTGATCTAGAGCAGGAATAATTTTTCCTCTGCTGATAAAGTCTCCACTTTGCTCTCTTAATACATCCAAAGGTCTTTGAATGCCATCATAAATTGACTTTAGTAATCCAGGTCCAAGCTGCACAGAAAGGGGTCTGTTTGTATTTACTATTTTTTCTCCAGGTCTTAGACCAGTAGTATCCTCATAAACTTGAATTTGGGCTGAATCCCCTTCTAAACGAATGATTTCTCCTACAAGACCCATTTCACCAATACGAACAACATCAAACATTTGTGCACCTCCAAGACCTTTACCAACCACAACAGGCCCAGAAATTCTTGAAACTAAAGCATCTGTCATATCATCATCAACTTGTCTCGATATTTATTCCCAGCACGCGTTTTGCCAATGCAGCTATTGATTCTTTGTCTTCTTCGGTAGTTTCTTTTAGAGATGGTAAAAATAATATTAATGGCTCAATTGAACCCTCAATTTCTGACAGAAACTTGGAGGGAATTTTAGATCGTACTGAATCACTTGCAATAATTAAACCAAATTCTCCAGAGGAATATAGTTCTTGAATTTTTTTACTTGCTTCTTCATCATTTACAATAAATGTGTCATCGATTCCAATTAGACGATAGCCAATTGCAAGCTCACGTTCACCTACAATTGCCAATCTGCCTGTTGCATTGGTTTTTTGTTTTGATATTTGTTCACTCAAGTTAGTAACAGCTCCTTAATCTTATCAGTTGGAAGATTGTATCGTTTTCCATATGAAATTCTTTTAAGATTTTCATGTTCATATTCAGCACGAATAATGAAATAGAAAATAGTACCAATAGAAAGTGCAATATTTTTCAATTTCTTTGTATATGTAGTATTAATTAATTTTGAAATAGCTATTTCAAAATTAATTAAGCTTTTTGAAGTCTTATACTGTTCTAGTGACTCGCTTAGTTTGAAAAATGGTTCTACTCGTCCTATAATTTCAGTAACATCTTTAACTTCATAAATGTCAAGTAATTCCTTTGATGGTATTCGTCCTCCCTCAACAAGATGTCTCGCTAGCATTTCTTTTTCAATATTAGATTCTTTTGCCTTTAGAAGGTTTAGAATATTTTTCTTATCTATCTCAGCACGAAATAATTCTCTAATAGGACCTTCATCACCTTGAAAGAATTTTAATGACTCAAGTAACTTTTGATAATAGGATTCATGTAGAGCAGACATCATTGGTCCAAGATCACCTGTCTTTTGGAATTCATCTATGTATTTCATCAATACCACGCCATAGTCATATTTTGTAAGTTTGTTTACAACACCTCCGACGTCCGGTTCTGAAAGTATAATCTTAATTTCATCATGTGAAATGTTACCAGCCGCAATTCCTGCAGGTACATTACGACTAGAAACTAACAATGACTCAGTTTCTGTGATTGTCCTACCCATCATTTTAGAAGAAAGGATTAGCTCAATGTTAAAGAGATCCCACTTGGCCAAATAAGCCCGAACAACATTTTTGCCACTAAATGGTGCTGATTCTAAAATAATTTTATTAATTTCAACTAAATGTCGGTTAAGTGCTACTTCTAAAAGTTCTGTACCTTGATAGACTGAAGCATATTTTTTAATCTCTTGTCCATACCAAGTTGACTCTAAAAGCTTGATCATTTCAGTTACATCGGTTGCCTTTAGAAGGCTCTCCAAAAATGCAGGTTTAAGAAAACTCATTGATATTGACTGCAATCTACCAAAAGAAGATGAATATGGTGAAGTCCCCATTACAGTATCTTCTCCAAAATTGTAGTTTTAATTTCATCTTCATGGGTTCGCAGCAATTCTTCAAATGTAAGATCTAGTTCCTTTGTACCATCATTGTTTTCAGCTATTAATCCACCTAAGATTTGAATTGAGGAACCAATAGTAATATCCTGACCGCTAAAAACAGCCTTATCTTCATCCCTACAATGGATTACTGGATTGTCACCCAGTGTATTTTTTGCAGTTTCAGCCATTTTCTGTAATTTCTTTTTATATTCTGAAGTTTTTACATAGTTTCCAAGTTCTTGTTTTATCTTATCAAATGTTGAATCTAGGTTTTTGTTGATTGCGTCAAACAAGATCTTCTTTGCTTCTAACTTTCCAGCTTCAACTATTCTAGATGCTTCTTTCTCAGATTTTATTTTTGCTTCCTTCGAATAATGTTCTTGAAGTTCTTTGATGGCTGTATTTTTTTTTATTCCAGCTGCTGATTTTTTATCATCTAATTCTTTGTCAAGATCTGAGATTTCTTTTTTTTTCCTGTTTTCTATTTCATCTAGGAAGATATCTATGCTCATAGTACTTGTCCTAGAGTATATCAAGCAATAAGATAATTCCTAAAACGAAGCCAATGATCCAAAGTGTTTCTGGAATTACAAAGAAAAACAGTACTTGACCAAACTTCTCAGGTTTTTCTGCAATAATTCCCATACCAGCAGCACCTATTCCCTGTTGTGCATTTCCAGTACCTATCAGACCACCAGCTATTGCAATGGCAGCAGCTATAGCCAACATAGGTTTTGCCAAATCTGAACCACCTGATGAGCTTTCTTCTGCAGCAAATGCTGAAGGTGAAACGAATAACAAAAGTGACAAAATTACACCGAAAGATATACTAAGAAAAGAAAATTTTCTTTTAAATGGCATGCATATGATCACATTGTTTTATAATATAAAAACATGTTAGAGGTTGGTGCAGGTGTACTAAGATAAAGTTTGTATAATTTACAAAAAGCAGGATAAGATAATCACACATAAAGATGTACAAAAAGCATGAATATCAAATGACAGAAATTCAACTTGGAAGATGGGATCTTTCAGAATTAACGAAGAACCCAAAGGGTCCAGCATTTCAAAAACAAATTCAGAAATTAGAAAAGCAAGCAAGAAAATTTGAAAGAATAAAATCTAAATTAGATCCCAAAATGTCTTCCAAAAAATTCATGGGCATTATACAGCAAGTTGAAGAAATGTCTGAAAAGATGAGTAAGATTGGAGGATATGCATCACTGTCATATTCTTCAGATACCCAATCAGATGAAGCAACATCCCTGATGACTCAGATGTCAAAATTAGGTTCTGAGATCTCTAACAAGATTTTATTTTTTGATTTATGGTGGAAAACTAAAGTAGACAAAAAAAATGCAAAAAGACTCATGAAAGATGCGGGAGAACTCACAGAATATTTGTCACACAAAAGACTATTTGCAAAATATGCTCTTAGTGAGCCTGAAGAGAGAATTATCAACACATTAGATGTTACAGGCATATCCGCACTTGTAAAACTGTATGACAAGATAACTAATGCCTATGAATACAAAATGAAAATAGGAAATAAAACTCAAACAATGACAAGAGAAGAACTCACAAACTACGTTCGAAGTACAAATCCAAAGATACGTGAGACTGCCTACAAAACTATTCTTACAAAATATACTGAAAACAAAGGAGTGATAGGCGAGATATATCAAAATATTGTTCTTAATTGGAGAGATGAAGGCATCGAAATAAGAGGATACAAAACTCCAATATCAATGAGAAACATTGGAAATGATGTTGATGATAAAACTATAGAATCTCTTCTTTCTGTTTGTAAAAAAAATTCTTCGGTTTTTCAAAAGTTTTTTGTTCAAAAAGCAAAGATGCTAAAAATGAAAAAGTTGAGAAGATATGATTTGTATGCCCCGGCGGCAGCTAACATTAAGGAAAAAAATTACACATACAAGAAATCTGTAAAACTAGTTTTTGAGTCACTTGGAAAGTTTAGTGAAACACTAGAAGAATTTGCAAGAAAAGTCTTTAATGAGAACCACATTGATTCGTCTGTAAGACAAGGAAAAAGAGATGGTGCATTTTGCAGTACTCTTTCACCAAAAATAACACCATATGTACTTGTAAACTTTACAGGAAAGTCTAGAGATGTTTTTACTTTAGCTCATGAATTGGGTCATGCAGTGCACAGTCAAGCAGCACAAGATAGATCAATTCTTGTTCAAGACGCTCCGTTGCCTTTAGCTGAGACAGCATCTACTTTTTCAGAGTTGCTATTATATGATAATTTATCCGATAAGATTTCTGATGATGAAAAAAAGATTGTGTTATCGGAAAAAATTGATGATTTGTATGCAACAATTCTAAGACAATCATTTTTCACAATCTTTGAAGTTGATGCTCATAAGCAAATTGGAAAAGGAACAACAGTGGATGAGATTTCAAAGACATATCTACAAAATCTAAAAGAACAATTTGGGAATTCAGTAAGTCTTTCAGAAGACTTTGCAATAGAGTGGAGTTGTATTCCTCACTTTTATCATACACCATTTTACTGCTATGCATACTCTTTTGGAAACTTGCTTGCATTGTCCCTATTTCAGAGATATAAAAAAGAGGGAAAAGACTTTGTTCCGTCATACATCAACATTCTTGCTGCAGGAGGTTCAAAGAAACCAGAGAGACTCCTCTTAGAATATGGATTTGATATTAGGTCTCCAAAGTTTTGGCAACAAGGCTTTGATTATGTTAATGAACAAGTTAAAGCACTATCATCACTAAACTAGATTTTTTAATAATGGGGCTGACAGTCCAACGCATGGACTGCCAGCTTGTTCCCCGAACGGTTTGAATTCGATGTCATAAACCACCCAAGAATAATCTGATTTAAACGTTTGAAATTATTTCAAGTCCAATTTTTTTGGTTTAATCTTTCTGATTGTACCAGCCAGAATACCAATTGTAATTCCTAACTGATAAAGAAAATACAAGAGTACCTCAAATGAACTAGGGGTAAGATCTGTGAATCGACTCAGACCAGTTAGAAGTAGTATAAGAGCGCTAAAAATAAAGACAAATGCTTTTGATATACCATGAATATTTGTGTATTTTAAAAGAACAAAAGTCATCACAGTAACAGAGATAGCTAGTACGGTTAGAAATCCAGTATTCATTCCAAAAATCAAAAAGATGGAAGAGGTGACTTCACTTGCACTACCTACTGATAAATTTGAGAGATCAATTTTTTCAGGAGAAGAAAAACGTGGAACGCTCAAAATAGCATTTGCCAAAAATATGATAAACAAAGTAATCGATACTGTCTTAACACGATTTTGAAGACGTGGAAATTTCACAAGAATGGCTCGCCCTAGAATGATTCCTTGAAATATGCCAATACCAAAAGCGCTCAAAACGGCAATTAATTGAATTATTGGATCTTGAAGAATATCAACAAGAAGTGGAATTAGAGCCATTACTAACTAGATTTTTGCATAAAAGAGAATATTAGCTAATAGATAATGCATTTTCGTAAAAAAAACAAAAAAAGTTCATCTATTCGCATACAGAAATAGTACAAAATTTACTTAGTTGTTTTTTTTAAAACAGAATATGCCTCAAATTAAAAAAATTCTCATACTGGGTGGTGGATTTGGAGGAATCAACGTTCTCAAATCAATTCAAAATAAATTCAAAAATGAGCCAAATATTAGAATCAGCATAGTAAGCAAAGATAACTATTTTCTTTATACACCAATGCTACCACAGGTTTCTTCTGGACTAATCCATCCAAGTGATATCACTATACCTATACGTAAGCTATGCAAACAAGCCGAATTCTATCAAGCATCTATATCATCAATTGATTTAGAGCAAAAACTAG
>CATMRH010000069.1 GCA_950073955.1 uncultured archaeon
TGTGTACTAGATGAAAGATGTGGTCCTGGAACCATCTTTGACGAGGATACTTATTCATGTATTTTAGATAAATAAAATCTATATGGCCCTCAAAAAGCTCGACGAAATTTTTTAAGAGACTAAAATTACTCTACTATAAACATACACAAAAGTTACTGAATAAATTAACGTATTTTAAAAGGACTGAGATTAATTAATTTATGACGACTAGAGGCCAAGTACTTATTCCTATTTCAATTGCTGCAGTAATCATTGGAGTTGTCGGTCTGATGACAATGCCAAGTGAAATTAAACTAGAATCTGTTGAATTCCCTATGGGAACAATCAAGGTTGATGATGTTCCTCTTCAAGTGATGATTGCTGATACTGAACCTAGACGTGTTCGTGGATTAATGTTTGAAGATCAATTGCCTTATGATCAGGGAATGATCTTTGTATTTGAAAAATCTGGACTCTATTCCCTGTGGATGCTTAACATGCAATTTTCTCTTGATATGATTTGGTTTGACCAAGACGGAAGAGTTGTACATATTGAAACAGATGTTCCTCCATGTAAGACTGCATTAGAAATCACAACCTGTCAAAGTGTTATCCCTGATGCAGAAGCGGTCTATATTCTTGAAGTTACATCCGGGTTTGTTGATAAAAATAATATTACAAAAGATTCTATATTGAGCATTATCTCAATTTAGAATTGCAAAGCCTTATCTTTGAATATTCAAAGTTGTAATTTATGAACAAGTTATTTTTGATCCCTATTTTACTTGGTATTGTAGCAGTTGTTTCCATTTCACTCTTTTCAATTTCTGAAAACACATCACAACCACAATCAAAATCAATCTATGAAGTGGGTTTTACTTTTAATGATGTTGACAAAATTAAAAAATCTCTGTCGACACAAAAAATTTTCATGTCTTCCCCAATTGAAATCACTGATAATAGTATAGGCAAATATTGTCCATACTTTACTGATATTCAAAACCCCATTGATCATTGTGCTACTACTGCTATCACAGATATTCATAGGAATCCTCTCGGAAATATCAACATGGGGGGAACTACTGATGGCCCAATTATGGCACTAGCCATTATTGACTCATCTCCATCTTTAGATTCAAAACAAGATGTAGTTAACCATGTTTTTCAAACAATGATTGAGATTTTGGTGTGTGATTGTTGGGAAGATAGGCAACCAGGAGGATTTGAATCTGTAAGTGCATGGTTAGATGTTGCTGCAGAAAAATCTGCTGAATCTACTCAAAACACACTCACATCAAAAATTAATGGCCTAGAAAATATGAACCTGATTTTGAAGATAACCTCTACAAATGAAAAGTATCTATGGACATTAATTATTCTCAAGTAGTCTAATTATATACAACAAAATTCTTTGATTGGCGATTACAATGATCGATCAGTTATGGCTAATTGCTCTAGGATTTGCTGCAGGAATATTGGGTTCTATGATTGGTCTTGGTGGTGGAATTATTGTAGTTCCTGTATTGACATTTCTAGGATTTTCTCCTACTGCTGCAGCAAGTAACAGTCTTTTTGCTGCACTAAGCAATGCCATTGCATCAACCATCTCTTATTCTAGACAAAAAAGAATTGAATATTCATTAGGTCTAAAACTTGGGTTATTTACAATCCCTGGAACTATTCTAGGTGCAGTTATTTCTACTGATGTAACTCCTGGAATTTTTAAAATTTTATTTGGTTTGGTATTGATTGCATCTGCGGCTTACATTTTTTTGAGAAAAAAAATTGAGACCAAAGAAAAATCTCTATCAAAACAGATGATGATTTTTGCAGTAGGTGCTAGTTTCTTTGCTGGAATTATTTCTTCATTTTTTGGAATAGGTGGCGGAATTATCTTTGTACCTTTAATGGTGGTTGGAATGGGAATGGCTATGAAAAAAGCTGCTCCCACTTCTCAACTGATTTTGTTATTCGCATCATTATCTGGAGTAATATCTCATAGTATTTTGGGGCATCCTGATTTTACTCAGGCAGGATTTTTAGCTATTGGGTCTTTTATTGGTGGATTGGTTGGTGCAAGATTGTCTTTAGATATCAAAGAGCGATATTTGAAAATCTTAGTCTCTGTTGTAATCTTGATAGCAGCTGCAAAACTCTTTTTTGATTCTATATCTGATAGTTCCATGCAATTTGGATTTTAGCCTCGAATTTTTCCTTGTGCTTTTATAATAATTTCGTAACGTATGGTGTTCGTTAGGTCTTTGACCTAAGAGCTGGGGAGACTAGTCGGCTCCCTAGTATTTTATTTACAAATTATTAGTATGATTTCTACGACTCAATTAAATACAAATTCTACAAATCATGTTTATGACAATAATGTTCATTCCTGTAAGGCCATCAAGAAGAAATGATGACGAATTTGACGATTAATCTATTTTAAGTTTAGATTTTTTCAATCTTATCTTAATTCATCAACACAGAAAATAACTTCTGCTGATGAAGCTGCACTATCTGACACAAGGAAATTAATTGCCTCTGCAATTCTTTGATTGCTTGGATCTGCACCTGTTACTGTACCTGGAAATATTGTAAACATTCTAATTTTTGACTTTAGAACATCACTTAGTTCTTGGTTAACTGTGGTTGTAAATGGTCTTAGTGCCCCTCTGAAAACTTCTATCTGAGCTCTTCGTGTTCCAGAAACTTTTCTTCCTATTGGTAAGTCTGGGCCAATAATCATAATTGCACCTTTTGCATCTTTGTAAAGGCGAGGATCTTTATCTCCTCCTGGAACAAATTGCTCAAGTGCTCTTTGGGCTACAGTTGCTGGGGTTGAAATAAATTTTTCAGTAAGTGCTTCCCATTTTGCTCTTGATAATTCAGTTAATTTTGAGATTTCTGGCAACTTTCCTGTAACGTGAACTACTGCTAGGATTTCACCATGATTTGTCTTAGCAGTATTGAGCCATTTTTCCACCTCTTCAGGATTCTTGATATCCATTATGTGGGAATGGCATTTGTCACTGATGTATTCCTGAAGTTCTGTTGGGGTTGATTGTGAAATAAAACATGCGGCCCTTCCTCCATTCTTTTCAACATGTTGTGCCAAAAATTCTACTCTTTCAGCATCTGCTTTGTCAGTTGCATCAATGGTAAACACGATTACTTTTCCTCCAAAGTCTGGTTGGTGAACTCCTGGTGTTGTGGTTCCAATATGTGGTCTAACAGGATAAAATACCCTGTCTCCCGGAACTACTTTTCCATTTAGAATTTTTGCTATTTTGTCATCACACAAGTTAAGAACTGACTCTGCGACTTGTCCTTGCGATAAAAATTCTTGATTTGCAATCATATGTGATGTGTTGTTTTGAACTTTTTCAGCAATAGTTTGAATTTTGTTTAATAGATTTGTAAATGTCTCAGTTAGTTTGGAAACATCTTTTCCGTTTGCTAGTTTTTCTACAGCCTTGGCAATTCCTTCTTTGACTACTTTTTCATCTTCCCCTAATAACGGTAGTAATTCTTTGCTTGCTGCATCTACTTCAATTGGAACTAAATCCTCAAATCCACTGACTCTCATAAATTCCGCTGCTGCTTTAGGATAAACCGTCTTGTAAATTCGATCAGAATGTACTGGTCCAGGATTTGTTGCGATGGATATAATTCCTTTATCTATTAATTCCCATGACATTGCCTCTGCTAATCTGTTCTTAGCACCTTGAGATGCAGTATATGGACTTCTAAATCTGTATGGTCTTTGCTCTAACGGTCGTTCTTCAGTAAAGAATGTTGAAATTGTAATGATCTTCCCTCCTTCTTTCATTACTTTGAGTGCTTGTACAGACCCCCAGAAAGTACCAGTAAGGTGAATCCCAATAGTACTTTTGAATTCATCTAGTGGCGCATTTGCAAAACATGTGACAGGGCCTGAAACTCCTGCATTATTAACAATGTAATCCACAGTAACTTTATCATTTTTGAGTGACTCAAACATATCATTTATTCCTGCTTCTTCACTAACATCAACTCCTGAAAAAATTCTAACTGATGCACTACTATTTTTTTCAGAAATAATTTCTTCTAACATTTTTGATGTTTCTTCTAATGGCTCTCTCCTTCTTCCAAGGAGAATTACACTTGCTCCATTCTCTACAAATTTTTTGGCTATAGCTTTACCTATACCAGTTCCGCTACCTGTAATTAGAGCAACTTTGTGTTGAAATTTCAGCATAGATATGCTATCAAACCTTCTGTGATATTTAATTGGATTGTTCCATATGGAAATAAATTCTTGATATCTTTATTTGTGGGAACGACTCATGATTTTTTATGCATGATTCAGAGTCAGATACATTTGTTTATCAAACATTGCCTGAAAAATTTACTGATATGTTAAAGGAGATTGGAGTAGATTCAGAGTCCAAAGAAATTGGAACTGATGATGTTGAAAAAGGTGATTACTATAGTAGATATTTTACTCAAACAGCTAGAATGATAACTAACAGAGGATGTCTTGATATCAAGAACTCTAACATCGATGTAATACAAATTATTCAAAAGGGATAAAAATGCAAGATCCAAATCCGCTTTATTGGGGCGCACAAGATAGATTTCAAGCTCATTTCATTGTAAGAAAGGATGCTGGTACTTCAGATAGAGACTATCTTACAAAAACAAAACTAACAACTAAAGGACATTTTGGTGGAAAAACTGTTGTTAAAGTTGAATGGAGTGGTTCTGGTAGTATATCTTCAAAATTAAATGAAGATAATGAACTTAACGAAATGATTGCAAAACAATCCGTCAAATATGCTACTATCTATGTTGAACCTACTGAAGGGGCAGTCCGAATTAGAAGTAAATGGGATAATCATCTAGCATTTGGTATTACCAAAGAACTTTTTGAAATCTATGACCGAATAGCTGGTCACATAAAATCCATCTAAGCTTTCCACCAATCTAAAGCAAGAAAATCTACTTTATCTTTACCTTTAGGAATTGCTAAAATGAATTGCTTTCTTACTGTAGTTGCAAGTCGTCCTGCAAGAACAATTCCTGTTGATGTAATTGACTCATTTCTATTGTATACTTGAATTAGATATGGTGCATGATCAATTCCTGGTCCTTTTTCATATACTGCAAAGTCACAACCAAATTTTATTCCAGGATTGATAATGTATCCTTTATCTCTGAAATTTTTGTAAACTAAATATTTTTTATCAAAATCATGATATTCTTTTTTACAGATCGTAATCATTTTATCAATAGTTACTTTTTGTTTTGATTTGGTAATAGTAATTTTCTTATTTTCTAAAAGGTATAGTCCTTCAATTAGATCCAAAATTAGTGGAACATCTATTTCTTCAAGTTTCGGTTTTGGAATACCTATTGGTTTTCCGTAATATCCTTGACCAAAAAGCTTACGTGAATCATCAATATTCCAAACAATGATTCGATTTTCAATTAATTCACTTTTCATAATTCTTATGAAACATTAAGCGTATATGAATTCTCTAGTTGAGTATGGTTGTTCTTAAAGAATTGAAAATAAAGTAAAAATGGAAAATGGTTTGTTTTGTTTATAGACTCAATGCTAATAATATGAAAGAATCTGATACTCTTTGGCATTTGTCTGCCATCTCTTCAATTCCCTCTATCACATCTTTCATCAACAGCAATTCTTTAGTGTTTGATACTTCAGATAGAAGTTTAATTGTAGCCTGTCTGTATTTGATATCAATTTCTCTCTCTATTGTCTGTGTCTCTTGAGCCAATTCAATTGCATTTGCAGTGTTTGTGTTAAGACTTCTAATGATCTCATTTAGCTTGTATACTTCATCTACAACTAATTCAATCAGATTTGTGATCTCTTTGTAAAGGTCTCCACTTTTTAGTGTAGTTAGTTTTACGTTTGAAAGTTTGAATGCGATGCCTGTAATGTAACCTGCAATTTCATCCATCGTATATGCTGTATTGAGAAGATTTTCTCTATTCATAATCAATCCTCCAACATCTGCTACTTCACGTGTAATCTTTCTTCTTAGATTTTCTACTTCTTCTTCAATGGTTGAAATTTGTTCTAGTACATTTTTGACTCCTGCCTTATCTTTTTTCATCATAAGATCAGGTAAGGTTGCAAGTTCTCTGGC
>CATMRH010000070.1 GCA_950073955.1 uncultured archaeon
TTTTAGTCCCTCTAGTCCTGATTGCTCAGTAGCTACTAGGAGATCTGACACAATCTGCATACTAGTTCTATACGAATCCATGAGGAGTGTGTTTAGCCTCATTTTATAAATATTGGCATTTGTAACCTATCATTACCATTCATTACCAATAGGTATAAATTATTGACAGAAACGGCACCTGTATGAAGTTTGATGAGAAATCACGGAAAATCCCTGAAAAATCCCGAGGGAAAACGGATAGAGTAGTGATTATTCTTGTTTTATCATTACTTGTTGCAAGTTGTTTTTCATACTTTGTTGTAGAAGCATTTGCTCAATCGGATTTACCATTAGAAGTAAGTTCAGATAACTCAACATACAGTCATAATGATACAATTACAATTAGCGGTCAAGTAGCAAATGTAATTCCAGGGAATGTACCAGTTACAATTACTGTTGTAAATTCAATGAACTCTATTGTTACAATTGATCAAATCAATGTATCAGATGATGGAGCCTTTGAAACAACTTTCAATGCATCTGGAGGATTATGGAAATATGATGGAACATACATCATTAAGGTAAACTATGGCAGTCTAAATGACAATGTTATAGTTGAATTAATTGGTGGAGTACACAATCTAACTAATAGTGGAAATGGTTCAGGTGGAATGGTAACTGGTGCAGCAATCAATACAGATGAAATTATCCTTAATGATAAGCAAACCACAATTATTGGAATCATCTCATTTGCTTTAATTGGAATTGTTGGTATCTTTATTGGTGTCCGTTCAAAGAAGATAAAATTAGAAATTTTTCAAAGACGAGGTTTGACTAGTATTCAGAAAGAGCAAATTAGAAACAGACAATATGGTAAATGCAACATGTGTTTTACTTCACCATCACAGTGGAAATATGACTATTTTGATGGGTACAAAAGCAATAATGATCTAAATAATTACCAAGGCTTGTGCCCTGATTGCTTTTCTGTAAAAACTGAAAGAGATAATCGACCAAGTATTTACCAAAAATCAAAGTAATTTATCATTTCTCATTTTTTTTCTATTTCTATAAGTAATCAAATGATATTGAATGATATTTTTGAGTTTATCTTCCACTGAGAGTTCCTCTTAAATACAAATCGAGAGAAAATCAAGATAGTCTTTGTCTTTGACTCCAATCTCAATCTTTCTCAATTCAACACCTGAACCCTGACAAAACTCCCCTCTCTGCAAATCAATTTAGTATGATTAACACAAAACCTCATGATTTGCTTACAGTAAGGACTTCGACTCCCCTCTTCAAAGTGGTAAAACATGACTTGAGTGTAAGCTTCAGTATTACACCCTAACATATTGCAAATCATGAGAACAATTCCTAGGAAAGATTAAGGCTAAAAGACTGGGTTATAGTGAAAATAAAAAGAATTTAGAAAATGTTAAAGATTATTCTTGCTAAATAATGATATGAAACCAGATACAGCAAAAGATTCTATATTTTCTTCTGTGAAACCTGGGAACCTTCCGTGGTTTTTTCTACCAGTAATGCTGGGAATAATAGCATTAGTTGTAATTTTCAAGTGGTTTGATTAATGCTCTATAGACCAATGAATATTCATGTTGAAATATGATTTATTACATATATCAGAATCCCCAATCCAAGAATGCCATAAAATATGTTAGTGATATATTGAGGTTTCATAATTAGAATGTCCAAAATCCAGTATATCTTCTTTTAGTGCACGTTGAAAAAATTTAGAAGACTGAAGATTTGGAACTAACCTTTACGAGATACGAAAGAGTCTGTACCACGTAACACGCTAGTAGAGTATTGTGGTGGTATGTGTTGCCTCAGTCTTCATTAACAATATGCTAAATTCAATAATAAACTAGATCTAATAGCAAACTAACATCTGTGTGTTATTTTGTATAAATTTTATTATTTGTTAATTCAGCTATATTGTTTACATTTGATATAGATTGTATTGATTCTGTCTTGTTTCAGGTGTTTCTATTCCAGTTCCAATGGGTTTGAACAGTATCAATGTTAGGTATTTTCCATTTTGGAATCGATCTTACGCATAAAATTCCATAGTCCTTATGTCAAAATTTAACTTACACCAATCATGCAAGTTGTCAACATCTCAAAGTCATATGATGGCAATTTTGATAGATTTGAAAAGATTTCAAATTCTATACAAGAGATCCTAAAGAAATTAGGATTAACAAAAAATGAATCAAAGGTATACGCCTATCTAAGTAAGAATGGACCAACAAAAGCAAAAATAATTTCCCAAAACCAAGAAATTCCCAGAACACAAACTTATCATTTATTGAATGAATCACAAAATCAAATTTTTTTATTTATTATTTAAAATCCATAATTTGAGATTAAAAAAACTGCCTAGTTCTGCATAGTTAGCAACCATGTTTTTGAGCCCAAGAATCATTTGCAAACTCACTGGAATCACAAAATTGATCCGCCAAATATCCCAAATCTGCATCTAGCAGTTCTTGATTTAGATTCATGCCATTGCAGTAAATCACTCCAATCATTCTGCCATAACTTTCTACAGTCTGACTGTCGTCTTCATCAACTATTACATCAGACCCAACAGGACAAATTGTTTGGATAAAATTTCTAGATTCTATTCCTCCATATCCACTTAACTCAGGAGCTGATGCCAATGCAAATCTAATTGATTCTCCATCGACATGAATTGTATCGCCATCAATAATTTTAGTTACAGTTCCAGTGATACATCTAGCAGTTCCTGAACAATCCTGTGATAAAGATTGAGTAGGTTCTGTTTGTTTTGGTTCTTCAATTATGACTTTTTCAGTCTCTCTTTCAAAATCAAGTGGTGTGTGTCCTCCGCCTCCAATTAAAATCATAATAATTACTACTGGAACACCAACACCTATTCCAATAACTAGATCTTTTTTCAAATCATTTTCTAATAATTAATAATAATCTTAAAGTTTTACAACAACTATAGTCATAAACTTGGATTACCAACAAACTATCTTCTATAGTCCGCCACCAGAAATTTCACCCAGTTCTATCTCATAACCACTAGGATCTACAATGTAAACTGATTTTGATTTATCCCAATCCACTATACCTCCATAAAGTACCTCAACACCTAGTTCTTTGCATTTTTGAATAATTTCATTAAAATTCGCAATATTGAATCCAAAGTGAGCGATTCCCCCCTCTGGTGACATGTCAGGTATTTCATACATACAAAGCTTGATTGCATCATTTCCAATAATTTTTGACGGTGCATCTGTTTTGTTTGGATTTTCTTCTTGTTTTATCTCAAAGCCAAAAAGATTTTTGTAAAATTCTACACTTTTCTCCAAATCTTTGACTTTCATATTTACATGATCAATTGATGTAGCTTTAAGATTACTCATACAACTTGTAGATGATTCTGATATTTAGTTTGATTATCACGTACAAATTACATACATATCACATACATCTAAAAACTAGATAAAATCAATCAAAATTTCATCAATTTTTAGAAATATCTAAATCCCAACCATTCAACAAGTAATCATCTTGGAACTACCACGTGGAATGAAGGACTTTGAGGAAAAAGAGAACGCAAACATTGAGCACATTAGATATCATTTCAAGCAACTTTCTAATCTATATGGATTCTCATTTATGGCTCCATCACCAATTGAACTTCTATCAGTATTGGAGACAAAGTCAGGTCCAGCAATCAAGGACGAAATCTACTTCTTCAAAGACAAAGGAGAAAGAGAAGTAGCACTACGATATGACTTTACAGTTGGTCTGACAAGATATGCCGCATCTCAAAAGTCAATGAAGCTTCCAGCAAAAATCTCAAGCTTTGGTGGAGTATTTCGATATGACGAACCCCAAAAGGGAAGATACCGGTACTTTCACCAGTGGGATATTGAGATTTATGGCAAGCCTACCCTAGAATCTGAGGCTGAAATAATTGAATTGACATCTCGACTATTTGATTCACTATTACTCAAAAATATCACCATTGACATTAACCACAGAAATCTTGTAGAGTCTTACATTAACAAAATTTTTGATTCCAAAGAACCACAATTAGTAGCTGATATTTTACGAGCAGTAGATAAGATTGCAAAAAAATCCAAAGATGAAATCTTAAAGGAATTCAAAGACAGATATGAAACAGATAAACTAGAAAAAATTCTAGAGTTCTCCCAAATCAAAGGAAGTATTACAGAAGTTGAAAAAGCATTTGATGTATCGCAACTAGAGTCTTGGGATGAGATAAAATTATTGATTGACTCTCTAGAGAATAGAGGCGTATCAAATGTCAGAATTAATTTTGGAATAGTTAGGGGATTAGATTACTATTCAGGTATTGTCTTTGAAGTATTTGACAAAAACTCTACGTTGGGGGCTCTTGCTGGTGGTGGACGATATGATTCCCTAACTAAAGCATTTGGAAGAGAAGACATTGGAGCTACAGGAGTTGCTGGTGGAGTTGAGAGAATCATTCTAACAATGCAAGAGCAAGGAATCATTCCAGAATTAAAACAGAACAGAGTTGCTGTACTATACACCGATGATGAGATGCAAAAAGTTGCACATTCCATTACATCATTACTACGTCTAGCTAACATTCCCACTGACATGGACTTGGCAGGACGTAACCTAAAGAAACAGATGGAGATAGCAACAAACGCACGATTCTCAATTATTGTAGGACCAAAAGAACTAGAAGGGGGAAATGTTGTTCTACGTGATATGATTGATGGAACTGAAGTAGTAACATCTTTGGAAAAACTTACCGAAGATCCAAACTCTATTCTTAATTTAGAAAAGCCCTAGTCAACATCATAATCTCAGGACCAGTAGTTAATGATCCAACAACTAGTGCATGATTGTTTGCAAGAATTCCAGACGAGACATATGGAGTACCATTATTAATTGAACTCTGCTCTATTTTCACGCCTAATATATTAGCAAAAGTCTTCATGTCTTCTTCGTCAGCTTCTGGATGGATTGCAGCGCCAGTATTGTTTGCGATAAGAACTACTCCTGTCTGATTGAATCCTGCAATTCTTTTCTGAATTACATCAACTCCAAGAACATCCTTAATGGTTTGGCAATCATTCTTTGACAACCAAGGTGACACAATTGCTCCCTTATCATTTGCACAGATTACATTTCCAAGTGCAGTGAATTTTGAATCTAATACACCAACTTCAAGATTGGTCTCTTTTTTCAATAAATCATACTCATTTTGATATGCAGTTTTAGGAAGTAAGATTCCTTTGTTGTTCATTACCGATAATATTCCAATTAGTCTGGTATTTGCAATTGATGTGTAAAGAATATCTACATCAAGATATTTTGCAAGCTTTTCTGCTTTTGATTTGGCATAACCCATTGGAACCATTACTATACTGTCATTAACACTAATGTAGACTCCAAGATTTGGCCCCCGATAAACATCAAATTTAAAAATATCCATCTTTCCAAAATTGATCATAGATCGTTATGAACGTAAGGAAATTTTTATTCGTAATTGATCCCTGATTGATAACCCTTTTTGATTCCTATCTAGCTTTAAATTACATCTAAATTGAAATCCGCTCATGCCAATAGCAGAAAATTTCCCTGAAGGCCTAAAACCAATAGGAAAGATTTCACTCTCGGATGGTAACTTCCATATTATGTGGGGTCCAGGTAAAACGACAAATGCTGATGGATCAAAAGCTGAAGCGTTAGCAGATGCAGATGTTGTAGCAGCATATGCAACACGAAAAGAAGAACAAGTTCCACTGGGTGTTAGTGGTACAATGGTTGCAGTTGACTGGGACTCTTGTATTGCAGATGGTGCGTGCATTGAGGCATGTCCAGTACAGGTATTTCAGTGGTATAGAACCGAGAAAGATATTCCAGC
Organism: uncultured archaeon; assembly: GCA_950073955.1. Taxonomy (GTDB): domain Archaea; phylum Thermoproteota; class Nitrososphaeria; order Nitrososphaerales; family Nitrosopumilaceae; genus Nitrosopumilus. The sequence continues at coordinate 5,906 of CATMRH010000070.1, forward strand.
AATTGACGCAATTAATGCAACTTTTGAGGG
>CATMRH010000071.1 GCA_950073955.1 uncultured archaeon
TGTAGGTGGAACTTACAACTTTCCGGGCATAGCTAGGGGTGAAGCTTATGTCAGAGCCAGCGCTCACCACATAGGTAAACATCATGTTTCTCAGTTAAACACTCCTACTACTTTTAATGATGATCAAACTTTAGTGGATTTTTTAATGTATTAGAATCTCTCCCAAAAGATTGGAATCTTGGCACAACATCGTTAAATCCTTCGTTAGATATTATTTGAATAGCCTCGTCCTCCTTAATTTTGTTTAGTTTAAGTTTATAAAATATGTGTTCCTGTACAGAGCGTCTAAAGGGGTTGCTTTGCTGGGGTCTAGGATCTTTTTTAAGTCTATCTATATAAATTTCTAAATATGTTTTCGCCTTAGTTACAAAAGCTTCAAAATCAATATTAGAGTCCATCCAGTAGCCCATTAACGGAACCCTTAAGATATAATGGCTGTCTATTAGTTTTATTATCTCTAATTCAACTAAGGATTTAATTTCATTATATATTTTTGACAAGGAATAAAGTGACTTTTCACCCTATATGAAGTCATAGTTTCTAAATCAATTTAACATGTTGAGAATAAAAAAACTAAATTTTTGACGATAAAATCAAAATTGAATACTGCATGATAGAAATAAAGAGATAATATGCAATACAGTGTAACATAGTCATGGTACTTTTATGGATTGGAATTGCAGTAGGAATTCTTTTAGTAATAATTTTAATTGTTAAGGCAGCTAAAACACATTCTCTGGAGGTAGTAGGGATTGATATGTTTTGTAGAAAGTGTGGAATTAAGACAAACGGACTAAAGTGTCCGAAATGTGAAAAAACAAGCCAGTCATTTGGTGTTTAATTTTAGATGCATCTCCTAAAAATTACAAATGACGAATAGTGGATATTAAGATAAATTATAAAGGATACTCAATTTTTGAAAAACAGTGACAATAAAAAATATCACAGTTTTAGGTTCTGGAGTGATGGGACATGGTATTGCTCAAGTTTCAGCAACTGCAGGATACAATGTAGTGTTACGAGATATTGAACAAGAGTTTTTGGATAAAGCGATGGAGAAAGTAAAATGGAGTTTAGATAAACTAGTTTCCAAAGAAAAAATTTCAAAAGAAGAAGGTGATGCAATTTTTGCAAGAATTACACCTATTGTAGATTTGAACAAGGCAGTAAAAGATGCAGAATTAATTATTGAGGTAGTTCCAGAGATCATGGATTTAAAGAAAAAAGTGTATGCAGAATTAGACAAGGCTGCAGCACCAGAAGTAGTCTTTGCATCAAATACAAGCTCATTACCAATTACTGAAATAGCAAATACAACATCTCGTCCTGAAAAATTCATAGGAATTCATTTCTTCAATCCACCACAATTAATGAAACTAGTAGAAATAATTCCTGGAGAGAAAACATCACAAGAAGTAATTGATTTGACGCAAGAATATGTAAAATCAGTTAACAAGATAGCAGTAATATGCAGAAAAGATGTTCCTGGATTCATAATTAACAGATTGTTCATTCCAATGGTTCACGAAGCATGTTATGTAAAAGACAGAACTGGAGCAACACTTGAAGAGATAGATTCGGCTGTTAAATTTAAGTTAGGATTTCCAATGGGTATCTTTGAGTTAGCAGATTTTACAGGGATGGATGTAATTCATAAAGCTACAGTAGAGATGCACTTACGAGACAAAAAAGTAATCAATCCTCACCCACTAGTTGAAAAAATGTTTGATGAAAAAAAACTGGGACAGAAATCAGGACAGGGATATTACAAGTATTCAGATGACAAGTACGAAAGAGTTTCACTTTCAGAAGAATTAGCAGAAAAATGTGATCCAATTCAGATTGTTGCCAATATACTAAACAATGCAGCATGGCTTGTCACAAATGGTGCAAGTGATATAGAAGAGATTGAAAAAGCAGCACAGTTAGGATTAGGACTAAAAAAACCATTATTTGAAACAGCAAAAGAAATAGGTATCAAAAAAATTGTTGATGAACTTAACAAACTTGCTGAAGAACATGGTGAGTTTTACAAGCCAGATCCATTACTTGTGTCTATGCAGTAGTCAGTTTAATGTTAACCTGAACTCTTTTGAGCCATTCTTGAAACTTCACCACTCTTAATTTTATTGAAATCATCAAGGATTTCAGCATCAGTTGACTCTGTGTAGTTGTTATGTGATTTAGTAATTAATTCTAAAATTTTCTTTACTGCATCTCGAGGAGTGTCAACTCCAACAATTTTGATATTTTCTCTATGATCAAGAAAACCATCAATGTATGGTTCAATAGAACTTTTTATGTTTCTGATTGCAACCATGGGTTTTTTGTACATGTATGCAGCACATACTTCGGATAAAGTACCAGAACCACCACCAACAATAATTACTCCATCAGCAGTTAATGCATTTAGAAAATCACGAGCAAGTCCAATACCAGTTGGAATTACAATGTCACAAAATTCATTGGCCATTGTAGCGTCATTCTGAGGAATTATTCCTACAGTCAATCCATTTGTATCATGAGATCCATGTGATGCAGCAGACATTACTCCTCCCAATCCACCGGTTATCAAAACAGAATCAGATTTTGCAATTTCTACTCCAATCTCGTATGCAAGTTTTTCATGTTTTGGTGTACATCCATTTGTATTATTTCCAATAACTAAGATCTGACGTTTCTTTGTCATTCATTTTCACCTTCAAGAATTAATTGGAGTTTTTTGGCAAGGAAACTTTGGAATGTAATTTCCATTGGAGTTGATGAATTGGCAGTTATTTTCTGGCTTTGGATAATTTCGTTTTCTAATCTTTCCCGTATTGCTTGATCATCTAAGATTTGATGTCTTAATGAAATTGCTTGTTTTCTGTTACCAGTATGTATTTGAATCCAGCAATAGCCTGTTTGGCTGTCATCAATTTCTATTTCAGTTATTTTCATATTAGAATTATTGGACATTTGCTTTTTAGGGTTTCAATTTTTTTCTGAAGGAAAATCATGATTATTTGAGAATCATACATACAAAAATCCCCTTACCTGAAATTGCCTGTGCACTATGTCTAATTCCCTTTGGAATGAATATGGTTGAAGGCGACGTTACGTCATAGGACTCATCTTCCAATTGAATCTCATATGTCAAGCTAGAATCTTCAGATAGTATCAAATTAATTTCATCATGAGTGTGTTTGTGTAATTTACTATATTTTGGAAGATCTTTTGAGACATTAACAAAGTGAACTGCAATATGGGTATTTGATGTAGGAAACAAGGATTTACTTAACATTGATAATCGTTTGATAGGAGCATTGGTGTGAAAAGGAACCTTATCAAGTGATTCGATGACTCCTTTTTTGATAAATTTTTGATATTTGTTCACGAATCAATTAATCATTCTACTAATTATATCAGTTGGCTATCCTGTGATCATATAAGCAACAAAGTCCAAATAATATTATTGCAAGTAGATAGAACATCAGAATGGTTTGTTCCAAAATTTGGCTCTAAAAAATTTCGAATTAGCATAGGAATTTTGTTTTTACCATACACGAGTATTGTTACTTGCTTTGCGGCATTAGGAGCAATTTCAGGACCACTGCAATTAGAGAGAGTGGCAGCAATTTGTGTGATTTACATTTTAGCACTTGGAGTTGGTGCACACCTACTTGATGCAGTAGGAGGTAAAACGAAACCTTGGGGAAATTTACCAAAAAGAAAGATTTGGTTTATGGCATTAGTTGCGGTAAGCATTGCGTTTTCTGTAGGCATTTATTTTGCATTTTTGGATTCTCCTTGGCTTTTTCTAATAGGAACTATTGAAGGCTTTTTTCTATTTGCATATAGTTTAGAACTGTTTGGAGGTAAATTTCATAATAATCCATCAACAATATTTTCGTGGGGAATTCTACCTGTTTTTGCAGGTTCAGTCATACAAACAAACTCCATAACTATTGAAACCATAATTATTTCTACAATTACTGGATTCATTACCTATGCCTTGATTACTACATCTAGACAATACAAGATACTCAAGAGGGACAATGGAGACCCATGCATTATCAAAAAGAAAGAAGATATTCTGAAATTAATAACAGTTGGAGTTATTGTAGGAACTATTATTTTTTTTATCATAAAATATTATAATTATATTTGAGAAATTCTAAAAATTCATGAGTAATTAGTGCTCAATTTGATTTTAAGTAAACAAAAAGGATATTAGTTAAAAATACAGATTATATTTATGAAGAGACGTTCAATACCAGTTTGTTTTACTGAAAAACAATACAAAATGATCGAAGAATATGCTAAGAAAAATGGTATGCTAAATACAAGTCAAGCCCTTGAAAAAATCTTAAAACAATAACAGATTTTGGTTATTTTTATTTTTATTACTTTAGTTATGTTGAAGTTATGAAATGTTATAGTAAGCAAAAGATTATTGCTTCAGATGGTGCCTTTCTTTTGTATTACATTTAATAGATTAAATTATTTGAAATCCTATAGAGATTATGGTACTATTTAGTAGAAAGCCAGTGTTTTGCGCTGTTTGTAATAAACAACTAACTCACAAACACAAACCAAAGAAAGAGTGGGGTATGAAAGGCCTACTTTGTGGAGATTGTCATTTTGATAAATCAAAGGAATACTTTGAAGGAAAAATTATGCAACCATGTGTTGAATGTGAAATAACTAAAAAGATCACAAATTTGTGGGAACCTCGATGGCAATGGGACATGGAAGGTTTGTTATGCAAAGAATGTTTTGACAAAAAAGAAGAAGACCATGCTAAAAAGAAAAATTTTTGTGCATTATGTGGAGGGAAGATGGGATTAATTAGATACAATGCAAAAGGAAATTGGAAGATTGAAGGTCAGCTTTGCAGGAATTGTTGGGATAAAAAGAAAGCAGAGTTTGGATGAAAGTGGGTTTTTTTAAAAAAATTAGCTGCGATATTTGTGACAAAAAATTTTCAAAAGAAGAAGAGATGATGAATCACAAGCAGATTGTTCATGGCAAAGATTTACCATATGATTGTAAAGAATGCAACAAGTATTTTTCAAACATGGAAGATATGAGAACACATTTACAAAGAGTGCATAGTTACAAAAAAGACAGATAGTTAGATTGCTTTTATTGTTTTTACTACCGGAGGTCTTACCTTGGTAAATACTCTAAATCCACAGATGCATTTGATTTCAGGTAAGCGAGATAATTCAGTATTAGAAACATTAGTTGCACATCTAAGACAAGAGTAGATTACATCAAATGTCTCAGGAGGGGTTTCTTCAATAGAATCAGAGTTTTCTTCAGCCATATTTATCATCAAAATTTCGATAATTTAAGGATACCAAATTATGTCAAAGACAATTCAATGTAGACATCATCAGGAATTTTAAGCCTCATTAGTTGTCTAATTGCTTTGTCATCAGCACTAATATTGATAATTCTCCTATGCATCTTCATTTCCCATTTCTCATATGTTTCAGTACCACTACCACATGGAGATTTTCTAGTAGCAACATGTAGTCTTTTAACAGGGAGTGGGGTTGGACCTTTTATTTTAATGCCAGTCTTTTTACCAATTCCCATGATCTCGCCACATTTGCCGTTTCCCTTACGCAAATTGGCGTACA
>CATMRH010000072.1 GCA_950073955.1 uncultured archaeon
CGGGATAAATAACTAGATAAAATATTATTTCTCCAGTGAGTTTTTTGGCATGATTAATCCCAGATAGCTGAGAATTGATGGGAAGATTATCTCAAAGTCCTTGTCGTGTCTTATCGTCTCAAAGACCTGATGAATTAGCTGCTGAATTGTTAGATGCTCATCTCGGTACAACGTCTTATTGGGATTTTTTGATGAATCCAAAACAGTAAATCCATTGTCTGTCTGCAATAGATTCCTTAGAAGATAATTTGCAATAGTTATCTTCTCGTCTACGTCCTTGTGGGGATAGTCAGTCTCCAGTCTTTTGATTCGTGATTTTAAATCATGGAAAAAGATGTTCGTATTCCTCTCAATGTGTTGTTGTGATTTCTGTTCATAATTTTTAGTTAGACGATAAAGCTTCATGTTAGCTTTGGTCTGCACAAAAATAATTTCTTTTTCGAGTAAAGAATCCCTTGTTTTCTCAAAGGTTGTTTTTGCCATAAACTCAGGTACAATTAGTTTTAGTAGTGCATTATGATGCAAATCTGGGTTATTCTTGATACTTTCAAGTACGATCCTTTCACGCTCATACATCTCTAAATTAGGCTCATGGTAACTCATTTTTACTAGGTCGACCCATTATAGATGAGTCATCTATTAATCAGTATCGGTGCAGAATAAAGCTCAAGAAAATCTGTTATGTGAATAATTAGTTAAATTCTTCAGGTGGTTTTTGAACAAAAATATTGCAAACAAGTGCATCAGTTTTTGAATCTCTGTATTGAACATTACATGATACAAATTTTCCTTTCAGTACACGTTCTAGCTGCTCTTGTGTGGTTTCTGCATATTGTGGATCATCAGGATTGTCTATCTTTGCAATGATTATTTTTTCAGTCTTACCATATTCGTCTTTGTTGTCTTTTCTTACATGGCTTACAAGTAACTGAAAAGCATTATTTGTTAGAATTCCCATAACAGGACCACCAATACCATCACCCATAATTTGTAAAATTTTTTGTTCTATAATTACTTGGTGGCAATACTAATCTCAAAGTCAGGGACTAGATTCTTGTTTTTTGCCATCTCAAAGAGTTTCCTAATTGATTCCTCACCAGAATCGCCCATGTTAACAGTCACCTCATTGACATACATTTTTACGAATTTTTCAATTAAGTCACGTGGTTTTCCTCTGGAATACTGCATTGCATAGTCTAATGCATCATCCATATGCTCTAACCCAAATTCTATTGATGTTTGAAGATGTTTGTCAAATTTACAGATTATATCCATTCCTAGATCTGTCCTCATTACATTGATTCCAAGTGGTACTGGCAATCCATTTGTTGTCTTATCCCACCATTCTCCAACATCCAAAATCTTGACATTTCCTTCTTGTTCATATGATAACTGTGTCTCATGAATTACAAGTCCCACATCAACTTCGCCACTTTTGACAGCCTTAGGAATATCACTGAAATTCATCTCTACATAATCAAATTTACCAATCATCAATTGGAGCAACAAGAAGGCTGATGTCATTTTTCCCGGAATTGCAATTTTACATTTTTTTATCTCGTCAATTGACATCTGTTTTTTTGCAGTAACTATAGGGCCATAACCTATTCCAAAACTTCCACCGCTTCTCAAGATTGTGTATCCTGGAATGTATGCACATGCATGAACTGAAACTGCGGTTACGTCAAGCTGCGGATCAATTGCCTTACGGTTTAATTTCTCAATGTCTTCAATAACATGATTTACCGTAAAGTCGGGAGATGGAACTTTGTCTGTGAACATTCCATAAAACATGAATGCGTCATCTGAATCAGGAGTGTGCCCCACAGAAATTTCCATGACTGTTTGCTGAACGGTCGTAATAAAAACCAAAACTTGACTTGAATTGTTTTTTTAATATATATCCAAAATCATTTGATGTTATGAATACAATTGAAGCATATGAAAAAGACATTGAACTTCAATTGGATTTTTTAAAATTATTTAGAAAACAAAGGCTACTGCCTTTTAATCAGCAAAAAAATACCATCTTTTCAGGAAGTGGTGATTCTTTGGCATCTGCAATGCTAGCTGAATCATTTTCAGGTGGAGTGGTAAAAGCAATGGATCCGTTAGATCTTTACAAGAATAAACGATTGGCCAAATCTAACCATATCTACTTTGTCTCAATATCTGGAAACACAATCACAAACATCAAGGTTGCAAAGATTGCAAAAAGATCTACCGCCATTACCTCAAAGCCTGAAAGTAGGCTGGCAAGAGCCTCTGATGAAACTATTCTCCTTACTGCCCCAAGTAGTGAAATCTTTACTGCTGGAAGCATCTCATTTTTGGAAAGTGCTTTGATATGCGTTTCTTTGGTAAAGAAGATAGCAATTCCAAAAAACTCTAAACTATTTTCAAAGGCAAAAGCAGATGCAAAAAAATCGAAAATATCAAAGAGAATATTTATTCTTGGAAACCTGTTTACATTTCCATTGGCAATGTACTGTGCCGCAAAGTTTTATGAGATTCTAGGTTATGATGCTCATTATTGTAAAATAGAGCAATTTTCTCATATGGAGTTATTTTCAGTTCAGAAAGGGGACACTGTCATTATCTTTGAGGAAAAAAACTCATACAACAAACAACTTGGAAAAAATCTCAAGAAAATTGGCATCAATGTGATTCATCATAGTATGCCATCTGCGAAGATCTCTCAGATGATTTACTGTATATTCTTCTCTCAACTAATTGCACTTTTTGAAGCAAAAAAGAAAAGGAAAAAAGATTGTCATTTTGTTACTGCAAAAAAGATTCGCAATGTTAGCAATCAAATGATCTATTGATTTTTGTTAGGCTAAGGTTTAATACCTGATTACTAGGGTCTGCGAATATGGTAAAATACAAGTCAACAGCTGAAGTTCTTAAAATTATCAAGAACAAGGAGCAAATCCGTAACTTTGGGGTTATTGCCCATGTTGACCACGGAAAGACTACAATGAGTGATAGTCTCTTGGCATACTCTGGCATTATTGCTCCATCTGCTGCCGGCAAAGCCTTAGCAATGGACTTTGATAAAGAGGAACAAGCAAGAGGAATTACAATTTACCAGGCAAATGTTACTTTACACTTTACTCAAAAAGACAAAGAATACGTCATTAACATGATTGATACTCCTGGACACGTCGACTTTAGTGGAAGGGTAATTCGTAGTCTTAGGGCAATCGATGGTGCTGTTGTAGTATGTGATGCAGTAGAAGGCATTATGACTCAGACTGAGACTGTGACTAGGATGGCACTTGAGGAGAGAGTAAAACCCGTTTTGTTTATCAACAAAGTCGATAGACTCATCAAAGAACTCAGATTGACTCCTGAGAAGATGCAGCAACAACTAGCAGATGTTGTTTCAAACTTTAACCAACTAATTGAAACGTATGGCGAACCAGAATACAAAGAAAAATGGAAAGTGTCAATTCAAGATTCAAGCGTTACCTTTGGTTCTGCAAAAGACAGATGGGCAATTAACGTTGACTTGATGAAAGAGAAAGGACTTACATTCAAAGATGTCATTGATGCTTACCAAAATGAAAAAGTTGAAGACCTTGTAGAAAAAGCACCGCTAGCTGAGGCCATACTTGGTATGGTTGTAAAACATCACCCTCCCCCACATGTTGCAGTAAAGTATAGAATTCCACAAATTTGGAAAGGCGATTTAGATTCTGATATTGGAAAGGCGTTACTTGCATGTAGTGATGATGGTCCGACAATTATGATGGTTGTAAACATGGTATTAGATCCTGCAGCAGGACCTGTTGCAATAGGTAGATTGTTTTCTGGTACAATCAAAGATGGACAAACCATTAACATAATTGATGAGAAAAGAGAGGGAAGAGTTCAATCTGTAAACTTTTTCATGGGAAATCAAAGAGAACAAGTAGGTGAACTTGGAGCAGGAAACATTCCAGCATTATTAGGATTAACTGATTGCAGAGCAGGAAACACACTGTCTTCTGTCAAAGGTATTCAGATGTTTGAAGGAGTGAAATATGTTTCAGAACCTGTAGTTCAAATTGCAATTGAACCAAAACATCCTAAAGATTTACCTAAACTAGTTGAGTTTCTACAACAACTAACAATTGAAGACCCCAACCTAATCGTAAAAATTGATCAGGAAAGCGGTGAAACTATTATTGCAGGAATGGGGGTATTACATCTTGATGTTGCTGTCCATCGTATACAAGATGCCAAACTTGAGATTATAACATCTGAGCCTCTGATTAACTATAGGGAGACTGTAACGGGTTCATGTGAACCAATAATGTCAAAGTCTCCTAACAGACACAACAAGATCTTCATGAAAGTAGAGCCACTAGAACCTGAAATTGCACAGATGCTTAGAACTGGTGAAATCAGCGACATGAAAAGCAAGGAGTTTGTTGCAGACAAGCTAAAAGAGGTAGGATGGGATAGAGATACAATCAAAAGAATAATGAAACTTGATTCACGTGGAAATGTTTTGATTAATGGAACAAAAGGTGTCCAGTTTGTCCAAGAGTCAACTGACTCTATTAACACCGGTTTTGAAGAGGTAATGAAAGAAGGCCCACTTTGTAGAGAACAGATGAGGGGTTGCAAGTTTATCTTTACTCACTTTGTTCCACACGAAGACACTGCACACCGAGGCTTATCTCAACTGGGTCCAGCTTCTCGTCGAGCATGTATGGGTGCATTGTTAACTGCAGGTACTACTGTTTTAGAGCCAACTTTAGCAATTGAGGTTCGGGTTCCAACTGACTTGGTTGGAAGCGTTTCAACTGTCATTAATGGCAGACGTGGTAAGGTCCTTGACATGTCACAAAAAGGTGCAGCAAGTATTGTTATAGGTGAAATTCCAGCTTCTGAGACATTCACTTTGTCTGAAGCGATGAGAGGTCAAACTGCAGGACGTGCAACATGGAATACATCATTTAAGGAATGGACCCAAGTTCCAAAATCATTATTCCAAACAGCAATATCAGATATTAGAAAGAGAAAAGGATTGGCTCCAGATCCTCCACACATAAGTGACTTTATCGATAAAGATTAAAAATAGAATCCCTAGATTCAAAAATCAGTGTTTGGCTAAGAGATATAGATATGATTTATCAGAGAACCATTTTATTACATTTTAAAAAGAGATTTAATTAAAGAAAGGAAACAAACCAAGACAGCCAATCCTTGAGAGGTATTGGATAATCTTATTTTGATTATGTTCCGACTTTGTATAATTATTTTATGTGTGAGATTAGTAAGTTAATCTTGGTTAATGTGATAATACAATTTGGTTTAGTTTTTTTGTGTACGATTATCACTTTCAATAAATTAAAGATTTCTGGCACATGAAAATTAAAAAAAGATGAGTGATTTAGATTAAGAAACTTAAGAAATTTAGCCTAAAATCTTTAGTTACGGTGTTTTTGTAAACATTCTTTACAGTACACTGATCTGTCGGGTGCGGGTTCAAAAGGTACTTCTGAATCGGTTCCACAATCAGAACACTTGATAGGGTACATTTTTCGCTCTTCTGACATAATTTTTTAGAATTTCTTGACTATAAGAAGAGTCGTATTTTTCTAA
>CATMRH010000073.1 GCA_950073955.1 uncultured archaeon
TATCTTGTTGCATCTTGAACCAGAGTTTCATGGAGGGGACAACCTTGAGTTGTCATTGTCATTTTAATATTAACGTCATTGTTTTCTGCAACATCAATTCCATAAATCAAACCCATCTCTACAATGTTAAGTGGAACTTCAGGATCCATGCATTGCTTGAGAGAATCTTCAATTGTTTGTGCAGAAACTGGACTCATATTGTAAAATGCAGTTTAAAAAACAATAAAAACTTTCTATTAATTAGCTTCAAATAATTTTTTGATAGATTCTTCATAGGGTGGTTTAGCCACACCTTTTTCTGTAATTATTCCTGAAATTAGTTCTGGTGGAGTCATGTCAAATGCAGGATTTATGACTTTGATACCATCTGGAGCTGTTTTTTTGTCTCCAATTCCTGTAACTTCAGATCCTTTTCTCATCTCAATAATTACATCTTTGGCATCACTTTTCATATCAAATGTAGATAATGGTGCTGCTACATAGAATGGAATTCCGTGTTGTTTAGCCATTGTAGCCACTTGATAAGTTCCAATTTTGTTAAAGACATGACCTGTTTTTACAATTCTGTCTGCACCAACAATCACTTTATCTACCAATCCATTTGCCATGCTGTATCCTACAGCAGTGTCTGGAATCAAACTAACATCAAATCCATCATGTTTTAGCTCAAATGCAGTTAGTCTAGAGCCTTGTTGTACAGGTCTTGTTTCTGTTGCAATAATTTTGATGTTTTTTCCACTCTCTCTTGTTGCTCTAATTACACCCAATGCAGTTCCATATGCTACAGTAGCTAGTGCACCAGCATTACAATGAGTCATTATGGTATCATTGTCATCAAAAAGAACAGATCCATTTTTTCCCATAGTTTTGTTAATTTCAATATCTTCATCTGCCATTTTTTTGGCTGTAGAAATTACTAGATCTTTAATTTGTTCTACTGAATTTCCAGACTTTGCAATTTTCATTATTTTTTCTAACCCCCATGCTAGGTTTACTGCAGTTGGTCTTGTCTCAAAGAGAATTTTTCTTGCCTTTTCCAAATCTGAAATTAATTCATCTTTAGTAGTTGTTTTGCTTTGCAGAACTGCTAATGCTAATCCAAATGCACCTGAAACTCCAATTGCAGGAGCACCTCGCACAACAAGAGTTCTAATGGCATCAGCAACTTGGTTAAAATCATCATATTTGACAAAAACAAGTTCGTTTGGTAACTTGGTTTGATCAATCATCACAACTTTGTTGTCTTTCCACTCTACTGTTCTAGGGAAGGAAGAAGTTTCGCTTAATCGTTCGTCCAAGTTAGCTTGAATGTTTTCAAACTTTATTAAAACTATACCAAGAAAAGCCTACGAATAATTAATGGAGCCTGTAATTCAAATAATAGTTTTATGCATAAATTAAGTAAGATCTATACTAGGAAAAGAGAATAATGATTAAAGAACTTTATCACAAAATACGGTTAGGTCAAGCAGTAGTTTTTCCAGTATTATCAATGATTAATTTTATTATAATTTCATATTCATTAACAACGATAAAAGATATTATACCAATTCATTTTTACATTCCAATTTTTGCAATTGTACTAATTTCCATGTTAATGGTAATTGGAAGTGTTTTTCATAATAAGCAACAATCAACGGATTTTAACATGAATTTTAGAAAACAAACCCATTTGATAAAGTCAATAAGATTAATGTTGGAGTCACAATTGAATAAAACTCCAGAAACGGAAACATGGATTAAAGAATTAGAAAAAATGGAAAATGAACATGGGCAAGATAAATTATGATGTGCTAATTCCTGCAAGGAATGAGGAACTCATGATTGAAAAAACATTATATCACGTTAACAAACAATCAATCAAACCAAATTCAGTAATTGTTGTAAATGATAACTCCAAAGATAGAACAAAAGAAATTGCAGAGTCTTATGGAGTAAAAGTCATTGATTTTCCCTATGAACATAAAAATTGGGTTATAAGTGGAAAGTTAGGCATTGTGTTTTCATTTGGAATGGAACACTTTGATAAAAATAATTCTCATTTTATGATTCTTGGTGCGGATCATATCTTGCCTGAAAACTATACTGAAGACATTATCAAAAACATGAAAAAAGATGATGTGGATATGGCATCTGGAATTATAGAGAATGAGGTAACTAAATCACCTAGAGGTTCAGGAAGAATTTTTACAAAAAAAGCAATGGAATGTTTAGATTGGAAATATCAATCTAATTTTGGTTATGAAACTTATGCATTGTTTAAGATACAATCAGAGGGCATGAAAGCAAGGGTCTATCCTATAATAACAAAAACCCAAAGACCTACAGGAACAAATTATAACAAAAAAAAATTTTATCATATGGGATTTTCCTACAAGGCGTTAGGTTATACTTCGTTTTACAGTATTGGTAGAGGTTTAACTATTGCAAAAAAATATGGATTGTATAATGGTTTGATGTTTTCAATAGGTTTCTTTTCAAATCGTAATGTAACTTACAATGAAAAAATATGTAAATACTGTAAAAAAAATCTCGAACATTCTTGGGAAGATCTTTTCTATAGCCCAAAACAATTACTAAAAAAACTAACAACTAGTGGATCATCTGAAAAGATAAATTCTAATTAATTCTACTTTGCCCTTTTGTAAAAATTTTAAAATTTAAAAATAAAGATTCTACATTGTAGCCTGTTCTGCATCATGGAACATCTGACTCTTTGCACAGCCAGCAGCAAGTTCATCGCCTGCTCCACGTCTCATAAGACCACGGTAAAGGCCATCTTCTAGTTTGACACCTTCTCTTTCTTCCCATTCCTCTACAGTGATGGAGAATTTCTTTTGGATTCTGTCTCTATACCATTCAGGAATTACATTAAATGCACAGAATGGGATTATTCTAAGATCAGGAGTCACATAATGAATATCACATCTTTGTAGTCTTTCTAGGTCTTCATTGTATTTGTCTTGAAAGTGCATCATACCAAGGAACAGTCCCTTAACGTGCCATGAACCAATTGAATCAAATGATCTCTTCATGAGTATATTGCCAAACATCTTTGCCATGTCTAATCCTGCTGGTTGTTTCTTGGAATCAACAAATCCTTTGAGTTTTCTTACAACTTCAAGCATTGTAAAGTATTTGTTTTTACCAGAACGAATCTCTTCTGCTTTATCTTCAAATAGTTCTAACATACCTTGAATATCACAGAATTTTGTTAATGGAACAAACTTCTTTGTTTCTGCATCTTCAAAGATGTATGTTCCTGCACCACAAGCAAAGTGGATTGATAGTTCGTATTTTGGTTTGCTTGAGAATGCTTCAATTACATTTGTTAGTGGCATACAACTTGGAACTGGGAACCAGTCATCAACAGTTACCTCACCGTTTGTTTGTTCTTCAATTCTTTGGATACAATCAGGAACTGTAATTCTATATTTTTCACGTTCTTGTTTTCCCATTCTTCCAGTAAGTGATACTGGTTGGAAGTTTACGGCATGAACTATATCCATGTTCTTTTGTGCATATCTGATCATTCCACCTAATTCGTGGTCATTAATTGATTTGATTACTGTTGGAACAAATACTACAGAAGTACCTGTCTTTCTACAACTGTCAAGTGCATATGGAATCTCCCAGTGGTTCTTTGGGTTTGTTCTTGCAGTTACACCATCAAAGGAAAGATACAAGTTGTTACATCCAGCAAGTCGTACTTCTCTTGCAGATTCTGGATCCATTGCGTGTCTAATACCGTTGGTATTCATTTGGATATGGTCAACACCTTCCTCTTTCATTATTTTAATAACATCAGCAATATCTTCTCTAAGCATTGGTTCACCACCAGTAATCTGCATAGAGTTTCCAGGAATTGGTCTTTCAGCTCTTAGAGTCTTCATCATTGCTCTGATTTGAGTATGATCTGGCTCGTACATGTAAGCGCCTTCAAGGCCTTTCTTTACATAAAAGAAGCAATACCAACATGTTAAATCACATCTGTTAGTTACAATCATGTTTGCAAGTCCGCTGTGAGATAAGTGATTTGAACATAATCCACAGTTGTTTGGACAAGAGCATCTGTCAATCATTACGTTTGGAGAATGGGCACCTTTTCCATCTACCCAATATGTACTGAATTTCTTGTACATTTCATAAGAACCAAAGTATAATTCCTCACATTCACCGTGAGTTGGACATATTTTGGTCATGAAGACCTGACTATCTCTCTCAAAGACCTCTGCATCCAGAATCATGTTACAATCTGGACAGATACTTTGAGTGAATCTAATAGTAGTCTTTTTGCTTAAATTTTTAGTCGATTGATTAGATATCTGAATTAGAGCCATGCCTACATTAGGCATTTTTCTGAATTAGTATATAATGCATTTCACACTTGCCCCCGTGTGGAATTTAGGAAGCAAGCATATGTGATTTAAATACCAAAGCTGATCGATTAGATCGCGTGAGCATATCTGATAAAACAAGAAAGGCTTTAGAAAAAATTGGTCTTACAAGTTATGAAATTAGAACATTTTCTGCCCTACTTAAAGCAGGAGAACAAACAGCATCAGATCTTAGTCAAAAGTCAGGAGTACCATATTCAAAAATTTACGAAGTACTTGGAACTCTAGAAGAAAAAAGTTGGATTGGTTCAGATGATTCAAGACCAACAAAATATTTTGCAAAATCACCATCAACAGGACTAGAAACCACAAAACAAAAAATAGAAAATGATTTTTTACAGAATAAAACTGTAATTCTGAATGAATTAGTTCCATTGTATGAAAAAAGTGGAACAAGTGAAAAACCAGACATTTGGGTACTTTCAGGTTCAACTAACATTGCTTCTAAAATTTTAGAAATGGTTGAGTCTTGTAGAAATGAAGTAATGATTGCATTACCTCAAGCTGGAGAAGAACTAGTTAAACAGGCATTACCAAAATTAAGATCACTTCATGATAAAGGGGTAGACATTACAATACTTGCTTCAGATACAATGGATAAAGAATCTATCAAGGCAATCAAAAGAGTTGCAACTGTAAAGGTCAAGAAAGGTTTGTTTGGAGGGGGAATAATATCTGACAAAAAATATGTTGTAATTTTGTTAGGTCCAGAAGTAGCAGGTGCAAGTTCTTCGGATATTGTTGCAATTTGGGCAGATCACGCAGGATTAGCTGGATTTGCGCGTCAATACTTTGAATATTTATTAAAAGATTCAAAGAAGGTGTGATATGGGTTCACCAAATGATGAGATTTTATTTGTAGGAACCGCTGAAGCAGAGCACGTAGAGATGTATCTAAAGGCTATTTGGCATATCAAGGAAAGAGAAGAAGATGTCAAAATTAGTACTATTGCAAAAATGCTCAATGTTAGACAACCAAGTGTAGTTCAAATGCTCAAGAAACTGAACATTAAGAATTTGGTTAATTACAGTAAAGCAGGAGTTAAACTCACAGAAGAGGGTCAAGCAGTTGGTGCTAATATGATGAGAA
>CATMRH010000074.1 GCA_950073955.1 uncultured archaeon
TGTCATCTTCGGCAATTAAAGTAAATTCTCTTAATGTGGTTCCATCTGAAAGTTGTGAGACTTTACCATAATTGAAATCTCGCAGAAAAGAATCTGGGTCAAAATCTAGCGGTTCTCCAGAGTAGTCAATTGGATTAATAATTTCGCCAGTAGTTTGTATAAGGGCTCCTGAAGGTGTTACAAGTGTTTTCTGTTCTAATTCAACTTCAGAGAGTGTGGAAAAAACCACAATCATAGAAAGTCCAATAATTAAAGCAATGATTAAGATTACAGCATTTGAACGAGTTTTTTTCAAGATATATAAAAAAAGAAAAATTCTTAATTTAAATTTACCCTAAGCTAACTTTTTTAGTACGATCTAACTTTATGTACCAAATATTTACAAATTTTAAAAAAATTACGTTTAAACTAAAGAAAATCAGTCATAGTTTGTGCAAAAATTAGGAATAATACTAATTTGTTCAGTGGGACTAATTGCAATAGGATTAATTTTGTCGGTTTTAGGAAATCAGATTATCCTAGAAGGAGTTAGTCAAGGAGACGGGAAAGTAAGTTCAGAACAAACACTTGTAATTTCTGTGGATTTTGTTTCAAAAGATACATCAGGAGTTTTTGCAGTACAAATAATGGAATTCAAAGACAACACATTTTTTGCAAAGGTATTAGATCCATTTGACAGCGAAATTATTTCTCAAACAATTAATGAAGAAACTATTGAGAAGGGATTTGATGTTTTAGAGACTGGAACTTACAAACTGATCATTGAAAGTACTAGTAATGAAGAAACTCAAATATTTGCAGCTATAGGACCGCTTCCAGATACAGGTAAGAAATCACTCGGTTTTGTTTCAGTGTACATACTTGTTATTGGAATGGTTGGATTAATAGCAGCTGGAATCTACGGAATTAAAAATAGGGTAAGATCAGTTTAGATAAGTATCCATTTTTTCAATACTGTTGATAGCAGCATCAAAGTTTTCACTATTTTCAACAAGAGCACTAAGTTTATCAAAATTGGCAGCAAGTAAACATCTTTTATCATCAGAGTTTTTGGAAATGAATTCATGCTCTATCAAATAAGACAGTCTTTCAAGAACCTCAGATTCAGATATGGAAGTTTGTTTGGCTAAAAATGAACATTCTTTTTCACCATCTTCTAGTTCTGCTAATATTGAAGATGTTATAGGATCAAACATGCAATCTACAACTTTTTCTCGATCAAATGTTTCATCCATATCGCTAAGATAGAAAATTTGGAAATTTATAACTTTTCAAATGGATCGTGCCCAATAAGATAATTAGGAAAAAAATACTCACAGAATCATGCAAAAACTATGCAGTAAAGATCCAACTGGGAAAGGAATACACTGTTTTTGTATAGATATTGACGCTCAACGAGGAGTCAAAAAATGCTGTAAATGTAATCTATGGAATGTACAAGGCAATGACTGGACAGAGGATGCGGACTTTAGATAATTTGAAATAAAAAAGATATTGTTATTGCGAATAAGGACAAAAATCATTAGAAAAGAATATTTAAAAAATCACCTAATTTGACGCCTAGTATGGTTTTTATCGGGGTTTCTTTGAATTTTGGAATACTTGAGCAGTCAAGAATATAGACACATTGTAAGGATTGTGGGTAACGATATCCCAGGAGAGAGAAAATCGATTGTAGGGTTAACTCAGATCAAAGGTATTGGATACAACTTTGCCACAGCAATTCTTGATACTCTAAAAATTAACTCAAATTCCAATATTGGTAATCTTTCTGATGCTAATATAGAAGCCATTGAAAAATTAATTTTAGACCCAATTGGAGGAAATTTTCCAACATGGTTTCTTAACAGAAATAAAGACATTGAAACCGGAGCAAATTTGCATTTGTTAACGTCAGATATTCCATTTACATTAAGAAATGATATTGAAAGAGAAAGAATAACTGCAAGTTGGAGAGGTTACCGTCATCTAAGCGGTCTAAAAGTTAGAGGACAAAGAACTAGAACTTCAGGTAGAAAAGGGGGAGCAGTTGGTGTTGCCAAAGGTGGACTAGCAGATCCAGCAAAGAAGGGAGCTCCAGGAGCTCCAGCAGCTGATGCAGCTACAGCTGATGCAGCTACAGCTGATGCAGCTACAGCTGATGCAGCAGCTCCAAAAACAGAAGAAAAGAAAGAAGCACCAGCGGAGAAAACAAAATAGGTGTTTTGAATGGGAGATCCAAAATATCCACGTAGAGTTTGGAGAAAACCAAAGAGACCTCTTAATTATGAACTAAAGATGGAAGAACTAAAAACTCTCGGCACATTTGGATTAAGAACTAAAAGAGAATTATGGAAAGCACATACAGAATTATCACGTGTGAGACATCAAGCAAGATCATTGCTTGCATTAAGACAAGAAGTTAGAGAGGAAAAAGAACCAATCCTAATGAAATCACTTGCTAGAATTGGATTAGTAAGTAGTGATGCAACATTAGATGATGTACTTAACCTAAATGTAAATGATTTACTTGCACGTAGATTACAAACTATTGTTTCAAAGAAGCTTGGATTCAAAACACCATATCAAGCAAGACAAGCAGTAATTCATGGACACATAATGATTGGGAAACGAAAAATAGACATTCCATCATACACAGTTACAGTTGGAGAAGAAGGCGATGTTCATTTTACACCTGAATCTAAGATTCCAGAAATGTTAGAAAAGACAAAATCTGAACCTGAAGCAGTGGAGACACCAGCTGAAGCAACTTCAAAAGATGAAGGTTCTTCAACAAAATAATCAAAAAAATAGGCTTATCAGTAATTAACCCCAAAATATCAGAGAGAATAGTTATGTGTTCAATTATTGGTTACTCTGGAAAAGAAATTGCAGCACCCATTCTTGTAAAGGGGTTAAAAAGAATGGAATATCGCGGATACGATAGTGTTGGAGTTGCAACAGAATCAGATAATAAAATTGAATTAAAGAAAGGTACAGGAAAGGTAAATGAAGTAAATTCAAAAATTCATTTAGATACACTTCCCGGAAAAGTAGGTATTGGTCACACTAGATGGGCAACTCATGGAAAAGTTACCGATATCAATGCACATCCACATTCAAGCAACTCTGGTAAAATTGCAATAGTACATAATGGAATTATAGAAAATTTTGAAGAATTAAAAAAACAATTAGAAAGTGAAGGGTATAGTTTCAAAAGTGAAACAGATAGTGAAGTTATTGCAAACTTGCTTCAAAAATATTATGAATTAACTGCAGATGTCAAAGAAACAATTATGAAAACAGTTTCAGAAATTAAAGGGCATTATGCATTTGTTGCAATGTTTGAAAATGGTCAACTTGCAGCAGCTAGATTTCATGAACCATTAATTATTGGAGTTGGAAAAGATAATGTCTTTTTATCAAGTGATGTTTTAGGATTTATTGAATATACAGATAATGTAATTTATATGAAAAATAGAAATTTTATAATTTTAGATAAAGAAGGATTCCAAATTTTAGATTTTAATGGTAAAAAGATAAAACACGAAATTACAAAAGTTTCAAAAGAATTTGGAGATGCATACAAAGGAGATTATGCACATTTTACATTAAAAGAAATTTATGAACAACCTGAAACAATTTTGAAAGCTGGAGAAAAAACAACTGATGCAATCGAAAAAACAGTAGATTATATCAAACATGCAAAAAATATCTACATAACTGGAAGCGGAACTAGTTATAATTCTGCACTTATTGCAAAGCAAATTCTATCAAAATATGCCAAAATTAAGGTAGAACCAATCATTTCAAGTGAACTTCAATTTTCACCAGATATTATTGAAGAAAATTCTATTCTAATTGCAATATCTCAAAGTGGAGAAAGTGCAGATGTCTTAGATGCGGTAAGAATAGCAAAAAAAGAAAATTGCAAAATTATCTCTATTGTTAATTTACTTACATCATCACTTGCACGCAGATCAGATGTAGTGATTGGAATGAACTGTGGACCCGAAATCGGGGTTGCATCAACAAAAAGTTTTACATCACAACTCGTTATAATCTATAAAATTGTGCAAAAATTAAGTAATAATGACATAACAATTAATTTTGAAAAGTTCTCTGAATCAATTTTAAAAATATTAGAGAACCCAACAAAAATTCAACAGATTGCAAAGGAATTAAAGGAAATTTCAGACATTTACGTTTTAGGTAGGGGGATAAATTATCCTATTGCAATAGAGGCAGCACTAAAACTTAAAGAATTAACATACATTCATGCAGAGGGAATTCCAGGAGGAGAATTAAAACATGGACCTCTTGCATTAATGGATTCAAACGTATTTGTGATAATTATCAATCCAAATGATTCAACGTATTCAGATACAATAACAAGTGCAAGAGAAATTAAAGCCCGTGGAGCAAAAATTATTGGAGTTTCAGATATAGAAAGTGATCTTTATGATTATTGGATAGAAATTCCAAAAATAGATGAAGTGTTATATCCAATTTCAGAAATTATTCCAATTCAATTGTTATCATACTATGCTGCACTTGAAAAAGAAACAGACCCGGATTACCCTAGAAACCTAGCAAAATCAGTTACAGTGAAGTAAATAATCTATGATATTCTTTTTCTGTTAACTCTAAAAATTTTGCAGAGTCATTTCCTGTTTTGAGCATAGATGAAATAATACTACCACCTGCACCCACACCTTCTTTTGCAAATCCTTCTGAAAATGCTCTTAGACCAGAATATTGTGAATTTTTCAAACCTGGATTTACAGAAATTGCAGGAATATCTGAAATTTTTGTGACTAGGTTTTTGAAATTTGCGCTTTTATCGTCTGTGATGTAAGAGGTTGTTCCAATTGCAGTGTTTTCTTCATTAAATCCAATTTTTGATGCAAATGCCAATACTGCAGTCATCTGGGTTCCACCAGCCAACATTACTTTAGAAACATCAGAAGCAGAACTCAACATTCCTGCAACAAAAGGAATCATTGGATCTCCAACTTTTGCAACAATACTGTAAGGATGATCAGAGTTAATTCTTTCAAGTGCAGAATTAACAACTTGATTTTTTAATTCAATAGGATTGTTTGGAATGCTAGAACTTACTTTAGCATCAAAACCAAATGCTCTTAATACAGCTAATGCTGTGGTTGTTCCACCAGGAATGCTTTCACCAATTATCAGACAATCAGTTAGAGATGCCATACTTCTTCCTACAATTCGACCATAATCAACTGCATGAGATACTTGAGAATCTGTCATAGCGTCTTGAGTTGAAATATTTTTTCCAAAAGACAAGCCTGTTTCAATGAAGGGTAATTGAGGAGAAATTTTACTACCAGCGTTAATTGTTAAATGAGGAATACTTGCGGATTCCAAGGCAGTTTTAGTTAATAATCCAGGGGTTGGTTTTCCATCAGGAGTCATTG
>CATMRH010000075.1 GCA_950073955.1 uncultured archaeon
TATTCTATTATTTTAGGAATTTTTAATTATCAAATCTAACTGCATAAAATTGATTAAATAATCGAAATTGTTAATTAATTAAAAATTCAAATCTAAGTAAATTGGAAATTACCCAATTTATTTTTCATTTTCGAAATTCCTCTATCATCAAAACACGATTAGTGTAACAATGGTCATGATCTAAACTACAATTAGTGCATTTACAACAATTACAATTCTTCTTTTCTCTGTCACCTAAAATTCTAGATAAAGTTAACAAACCTATTCCAATAAACACAAGAACTACCCCTACAAAAGTAAGTGCTAGAGTATCAGGAGTTGAAATGATTGATAGTCCTAACCAGGCCAAACCCGATAATATCAAAAGATAACCAACAATCTTGATAGCTAATTTCACACATTATCGACATTGTAGTAAGAATTAGGTATTGAGGAAACGTTCCTTTCCCTCAAACTCCCTTCCCTTGAAGATGGCGTGAAAAGTGACAGCAAATGTGAGTTTGTGTGACCGTTTCTGTATGCAATACGTTTTCTAAAATAGAAGCAAAATATTGAAAAGATTATGGGAAAGAAAAAATGAATCTAAAATTAAAAGTTAATTTTGGAGGGTTATATAAAGAAAAAAACCTGTTCGTTTTCAATGGTTTCATTTGGATAATTTTGATTTCTGGATTAATTATTTACTACCAATTAATTCCTGACATAATTTTGTCATTAATGGCAGGAATCATGATAGCAGGATTAACATATTTAGCAATCTTTGGAATAAATGTTTGGAGAAGAAAGAATGAAATACAAAAATTAAAGGATGAGAAAAAAGAATCTTAAATCATTTTTTTGTTAGTCATTTTACAAAACAAAGTATTGATTGATTGTTTGTTGTCTTAGCATACAAATCAGGTCTTTTAGATTCACGAACATCCTTTCTTTCTCTTAGAGTTTGTTTGTAATGCACTTGATAATTTTCATCATAGTATGGTATTTTCTCACCCTCGACAAAATCTACCGATAAGAATAATCCAGAATCAAATTCAAAACCTTTCTCTTGTTGCTCTATTGGAGTTATTTTCATAGTTCATGGAACAGGAAAGTTTAATCCAGGTTTTGTAGGATTTCTTACTGGGCCTCTTGGGTTTCCACCAGAGATGCAAATCCCGATGGCATTAGCAGAAACGATCCCAGGGATATTGTTAATTATTGGAGTTTTAACTAGAATTTCATCCTCATTATTGTCTATAGTAATGTTGGGAGATATATTTTATGTAAAAGGAGCTACAAGTCTTACAGGAGAAAAAGGATTTGAGCTGGACTTGACACTTCTTGCTACATGTTTAGTAATTATTGTTGCAGGACCGGGAAGAATATCGATCTCACATGTTGCAAAAAGAATCCCTAGATTCCTACAGTAACTATTTTATTTTTTTATTTAATTCTGTAATGAATTGTTTTATTTTTGGTTTTGGAATTACAGCACCACATGCCTTATCATGTCCACCACCAGAACCACCTAGATCAGTTGCTAAAATATTAACGATCCTCCCCAAGTGAACTTTACAGTCCTTAGAACCTCTTACAGAAACAGCATAGATACCATAATCAGTCCTTTCTTTGTATGCAACACCAACATTTTTTCCGGATAAACCCATCACAAAATTAACAGCACCGCTTGCTCCTGCATCTAGAATTTCCATATAGCCAAGATTTTTCATGGTTTTCATTCCTTGTTTTACTTTGGCAATCATCTGTGAGAGTTTTTCAACTTGGATTTGGGCAAACTCAAAAGTATTTGGAATGTCATGTGGGAATTTAGAATCTGCCAATTCTTCTACTAAATACAGTAGATAATCTGGCTCTTTCTGATGTCCAACAATGTTGTAAGTTAGTACTGTAGCATTGATTAGTGCAAATTGTCTATCATAAATTTGGAGTAATTTGGAGCCAATTGGCCTATCTTCCATATAATCAGTAATAGCTGCACAGGTTGCAACAAATGAAGCATGGTCATTGAGTTTGGATTTGAATGCAGTGTAAACCTGAACAGCAGTACATTCATTGGTATCATGAATAATTTTGACTTTGATTTTCTTTAATGATTTTACAACAGTAGGATCAATATCGTGATGATCAATGTAAGTAACTGCAATTTTGTTTTTTCTAAGTGTTGTCATAATATCTACAAATTCATCTTGTGTCTTTTTACTCAGTCCCAGATCACAAATGTACAGAGAATTTAGTTTTTTATCTAAAACCACTTGTCGTATAGCGTCCATTTGACCAGGATAGTCCACAAGGATTGTATCCCCACCAAATGCTTGTCGGATTAATGCAGCTGAGCTGATCCCATCATTATCTTCCTTGTGAGAAATACAAACAACTTTGGTTCGCTGTTTCTTGACAGTTTTTTTAGTTGCTGTTTTTTTAGCGGCAGTCTTTTTTACAGTTTTTCTACTTGTAGATTTCTTGGGTTTAGATACCGGCATTACGATTGAAAAATTACAGCCCCTCATTTAAATGAAGAATGAAAAACTAAGATTTTCTAAAAGACTTTTTTATGCTTTGGTTAATCAAAGAACTGGAATCAACATAGACATCATAAAATGATAATCCTTCCATCTGAGTTAGATGGTCAATTTCTTGAATTTTTGTTAATTCTTCGGGTGATGCATTTAGCACCAAGTCATCTAATTTTTGCAAGTGTTTACGCTCTTTGGGTGTCAATTAATTTTTAATTAGAAATTTTCATTTATGACCAAAAGTTGGTATATTAGACTAATTACTAAACTTCATAGACATAATTTTGGCGAAAATATAATAGAAGATTTTCGGTAAGCTCAATATGGAGACTAAAAACATTGGTTTGCGTGGAATTGAGATTGCAGATACCAGAATCTCAAATATTGAAGGGGAAATAGGCAAGCTCATTTATCGAGGATATGACATTTTAGATCTTGCAAAAAACTCAAACTTTGAAGAAACAGCATACTTACTGATTCATGATGATCTACCAAACAAACATCAACTAAATGAATTTAATGCAAAATTGATTGACGCAAGACACATTCCAAAGCAAATGCAGAAGAACATTGGAAATTGGAGAAAGGATGCAGATCCTATGGATATGCTTCAGGCATTTGTTGCTGCACTTGCAGGTTATTATGATGAAGAATTTGCAACTAAAGAGGCCAGTTACGATAGAGCCATAAACCTTATTGCAAAAGTTCCTACGATCATTGCAAGTTGGCAGAGAATTAGAAATGGATTAAAAATTGTGGATCCAGATCCTTCTCTAAATCATGCTGCAAATTTTCTATACATGATGTCAGGTGAAAAACCAGATCCTGAAGTTGAGAAAGTTTTTGACGTATGTTTGATTCTTCATGCTGACCATACTTTCAATGCTTCAACATTTACAGCAAGACAAGTTGCATCAACAAGAGCACACATGTATTCAGCATCAAGTGCTGCAATTGGAGCATTAAGTGGTGAATTACATGGAGGCGCAAATACAGAAGTTATGAAAATGTTGTTAGAGATTGGTGAAATAGAAAAAGTTCAGCCATGGATTAAAGAAAAAATGAGTAAAGGTGAGAGAATTATGGGAATGGGGCATGCAGTTTACAAAACATATGATCCACGAGCACAAGTTCTGAAAGAATTATCAAGAAAACTGGCAGAACAAACAAAAGAACCATGGTTCGATTTGACAGAGAAAATTGAAACTACAACCATTTCTGAGATGAAATTACAGAAAGGTAGAGACATTTATCCTAATGTAGATTTGTACAGTGCATCAATTTACTACATGTTAAAAATTCCAGTAGATCTTAACACACCAATCTTTGCAATTTCAAGAGTTGTAGGATGGGCAGCTCATATCATTGAAGAAAAGTTTGCAGAAGCTGCACCAAAACCAACACTGTATAGACCAAAAGCTGCCTATATTGGAAAGTATTGCGGTCCAGAAGGGTGTGAATATAAAACACTAGACTTGAGAAAATAATTTTTAATTTCTTGTACTAAGCCACTCTTTTGCTTTAGAGTTTACGTCATGTTTGTACAACACTTCAAAAACCATATCATAAAATGTAATACCTTTTTTCTGTGCCTGATCATCAAGCCATCTTATGCCATCTTTTAATTCTGGATCATATTCAGAGAATTCTACTAGTTCGTCTACCATCTTTGAGAAGAATGTGTGCGACTCAAGCATGAATACACCTTTCAATCTAGGATCATAAGGGGCGTATTCAAAATATATAGACAAAAGACCCCTTTTTGGTTGACAATTGTACCATGTTTTCTATTCAGATGGAAATGCAAAAAAGATTTCATGGGTTATTCAAACTAGAGATTCAACAGTTGAGCAAAATAGAGATCATGCAGAAATCTATAAAGATAAAGTGACAAATTTGCAATCAAAGTATATTGCACTACATGTTGGTTTGTTTTGGGGAGTGGGAGTCTATATTATAAAAAATGAAAATAGTGTCAAAATAAAATTAGATGAAAAAATAATGTATGATCATTTTACATCTAATTTAAAAATTGAAGATAAATTTATAGAAAAACGAATACAATTCATCAAGCAATTAATAGAGCAAAGGAAATTAAAAATAGAATTTCAAATGATTGATACAGATAAAAATTTAGCCAGAAAAAGTATCAATGCAAAAGAGCTTAAGACCAAAAACGAGTAGTTACCTGGTGACAGCTCATTTGCGGTGTTAATTATGCTACGTATCAGATTCATAAAAGAAAGAATTGTTCAAAATCATTGACAATAGATAATGTTCGATTACAGCGATCATGTAAAATTTTCAAATGATTTTTAAAATTTTGGTAAATATTTGAAAAATATTAAAAAATATGGATTTTAGAATGAAATCAATACAAAAAAACAAGAAATAAGATGACAGAAATCCAAATGCTTGTAAAATTGAGATTATGAACGTAATAATGACGATTAGATTTATTTAGCATATAGTAAGTCATGGATCAATTATGGTAAGTATAGACAAAGCTGCAATTGTACTTACATTGGCAATTGTAGCTATAGCCTTAGGAGTTGCAGCATCAGGGGCGGCAACCCAAAACGCCAGTCCGGTTATCACAACTCCTACAATGGTTCCAACTGCAGGACCAACTATGGAAGATGGAGCAGCTGAAGCACTAGCAGAAGCTGAAGCACTAGCAGAAACACTAGCTGAAGCTGAAGCACTAGCAGAAACACTAGCTGAAGCTGAAGCACTAGC
>CATMRH010000076.1 GCA_950073955.1 uncultured archaeon
AGTCAATCAGCAGGTACAGAAACAAAAACCCCCACTAATGTGGGGCTTGATGTATTTATAATAATTTCATTCTTCCTCATCAGAAGTAATGACATTCTTTTTTGATTCCATGTAAAACATAACCATTAAGCCAACTAATACAGCCATCAATACAAAGAATGCTGGGTTGGTGGGTATTGCCTCAACAGCCGCATGATAGACTGGCATAATTGCTAAAATAACCTGAATCCCAATTACAGCAGGCACTGATTCTTTCAGTTGTTGGTCTGACAACCAAATCGGAAGCATCCAAAATAAGATGGCAATACAAATACAACCAGCCCCATGGTGTTCTGCCATGGTAGTAATTCCAATTGAATGCTCCCAAAAATTCATTTCTGAAATCATGCTTCCGCCAAACAGCATCATTACGCCCTGTATCAATTGCAGACCTGCAAATATTTTGAAAGGTTTACGAGCATTAGAATTTACAGATGGTGTTGTTACTACAGTTACAGATTCTCAAATGCTTGATGGTATGTCAGTTGTGGGTCTAAATGGATTTGATTGTGAGATGGCATCAGGTGCAACAGTTGTTGGAATAAAAAAATTAATTGATGAGGGAGTAATTCAAAAAGATGACATTGTAGTTGGAATCCTTACAGGTAGACAAAAAGATGCAATGCTTCCTGTAGATTATCACAACAATCCCGAAAATAAATTTGCAAAACCACCAAAAAATTAGGCTCGCTTTTAGCCTTAATTAATTTAGAATTATTTTGATATCTTAAGAGTTAAATTTCAGTTTTACAAATACATGATAACCAAAAGATGGTGTTAAAAAACTAAATGAGTAACGTGTCTAGTTGTTCTAAGAAATTTTTTCGGAGGACATCATGGTAGATTTATGGGTTGAGCTTGTAACATTAGCAGTTCTAATTGGTCTATCTGGATTTTTTAGTGGCTTGGAAGTTGCACTAGTGGGAATCCGAAAATCAAAGGTAATTCAACTTTTTAATGAAGGAAAGAAAGGTTCAAAGGCATTACACAAGTTAAAAACTAATCCAAGTTGGATGATGTCAAGTGTAAATCTTGGCAACAATCTTGTAAATGTGGGAGCTTCTGCACTTGCAACAAGCTTAGCAATCAGACTATTTGGAAATGACGGATTGGGAATTGCAGTTGGAGTAATGACATTTTTGATACTTGTATTTGGTGAAATTACTCCAAAGACATATTGTAATGCAAATTCTACTAAAATTGCACTAAGATTTGCTCCAGTATTACTAGTGTTTAGTTATGTATTCTATCCAGTTGTAAAATTTTTTGAGGTTATTACAAAAGGAGTAGTAAAGTTAACTGGAAGTAGCTATACACCTCCACCAATAACTGAAGAAGATATCAAAGGAGTTATTGATCAAGGATTAGCAGAAAAAGCAATTGAGAAAGATGAGATGAAGTTAGTTCATGGAGCTTTGAAATTTGATGATATAGTTATTCGTTCTGTTATGACTCCAAGAACAAAGATGTTTACGCTTAATTCCAAAATGTTACTTTTTGAGGCGTTGCCGCAAATTAATCAAAGTGGACATTCAAGAATTCCAATTTATGGTGATACAGAAGAGGATATTGTTGGATTCATTCATGCAAGAGATATTCTTAAAGAATTAGAGAAAGACAACAAGATGATTAGGTTAGAGCAGATTGCACGAAAACCTGTTTTTGCATCTCAAGAAAAAATGGTCAGTTCTTTGTTAAAAGAGATGCAAGGAAGAAGAATCCACATGGCAATTGTTATTGATGAACACAATGGTGTCGAAGGTCTAGTTACACTAGAAGATTTGGTAGAAGAGATTGTAGGTGAAATTGAAGACGAAACAGATCTACCTACATCAGTAGGATATGAAAAAATTGATCAAGATACAATAATTACTAATGGAGATATTGAGATTGATATTATTAATGAAATTTTCAAGACAAACATTCCAGAAGGAGATGATTATGCATCACTTAATGGGTTGCTCCATGAAAAACTCAAAGACATTCCACAAGAGGGAGATAAGGTGGAACTAGAAGAACTCAGAATAATTGTTGAAAAAGTTTCAAAAAACATTCCTCAAAAAATTAGAATCGAAAGAATCCGTCACTAGTCTTTTTTAGCAAAATATTCTTGTAATTTTTGCTTTTTTTCGTTCATATGAAAAATTGATTCTGTATGGTTCAATGCATCCTCGTATGGTTTTTCAAATAGCATTGCTTGTAACAGTATATGGTTTTCAGGAATTACAATTCCTGTTTGATCATCAGAATACATCATCTGAACTGTATCGCCAATCGAAGTTGTCATATTAGCATGGATGTGAACCATATTTGTATCTGTAAAATTAAAGCCCATATTTTTAGCATAATCTCTAACATCTTTGGTACCCTTTGCAGTCCATAAAGTAGCAACACCAGATTCATTTGCAAAAATTTCATGAATTTCAGAATATTTTGGTGCCACATCTTTGAACCTGATATCCATTATGTGTAAATGCATTTGTCTTGTTGGTACCTTGATTGCTCTGACAAAAAGAGGAGCATCCTTTCCGAAATACATCTTAACATCATCACCATGGTGAGGTTTTTCTGTCATTTCTATGGTATCTGAAAGTTCTTTGTCAGTTTGTTCAATATCTGCCCATCTTCTAACAAGAGTCACATCAAAGCGAATCAATTTGTCCCCAAATTTGTTACGTAATGGTTCTAGAATTCGTCCCATGCCAGTGACATTACAGCTGCCTTGCATTACATGACTTTGTCCAAATGCTTTGTCATAGTTTACCCTAGAGTTAAACAGTAAATCGGAAACAGCTTCAGGCCCCTTAGTGGATTCTCCACCTTGATAAATCGCTTGGATATTTTTTGGTTCATAGAGACTCTTTTTGTTTTTGTAACCATACCCCTCTGGAGCGGCATCAATTACCAAATCACAATCATCAAGTGCAGATTCTATACTTCCGGCAATTTTGTAATCTGAAAAATCACCTAGTTTTCTTTCTGGTACATAGACATTTAGACCTCTAGAATTAGCAAGTTCTACTTTATCATCAGGGGAGTATTTACCAACACCAATAATTGTAATCTCAGGATCATCTTTAAGAAAAGAAGTAATTCTACTGCCAATAGACCCATAACCATTGACAAAAATCTTCTTCATAAATCATGTATCACTGACCCATTTATTTAGATTCTTTATTAAAAAACATCTCATAGTAACATTATGGGATTTTTATCCAATTTTAGAAAAGACTTGGAAACTGAAAAAAGAAAAAAAGCTGCTCAGATTAATGGCAAAAACCTCAAAGGATTATTAAAAAAATTCAAAGAAGAAAGAGATAGAATAGAGAAAGAGACTGGAATCCGGCCACAAATTGATAATACTACACAAATGTTTATGCAAAAAATCCTAAACGTATGGATTGAAGAAGGAAAAGAAATTGACGAAGAAAAATTCTGGAGTGAAGTTGATTTTAACAGACAGTTTACTCATCCAGTTGAATATTATGAGATAAAACGGTAGATTCTAAACATGATCAAGCCATTTGAGCAGGAGCCTGTCCATCATATCCTTGTTTTTTATGGACAGAATCAATAACTGATCTTGTAAATCTATCAAAGTCTTCGTTTTTCATAGAATCGATGACTTCATCTACAGTTTTGTTCATGTCAATTTCTTTGCATCTACGATCTGCCTCAGAACAATAAAACTCAATGTAACCTTGGATGTAATCATATTCTGGTCCTTCAATTCCTATTTCTAATCTCCTTCGGCTTAGTCTTTGTCTCCAAGTTTCACTCATTAAATCATCTTTAATACTTCGTTATTGAATTTAAAGAAAAACTCTTTTTTATGATAAATTTGCGACAAATTGGTAAATTACTATAGAACCTATTACTATCCCAATTATACCTCCAACAACTACTGCATATTTTTTGCGAGATTCACTTCTTTCAAATTTGATATTGGCTATACGTTTTGCCTCTGAGTGATGTTTCTCACATCGAAATTTACCTTCATATTCCCTAACTCCTTTTTCATCACATTCGTCACATTTTTGGTCGTCCACAATGATCTTTTGAATTTTACCAATGTTTAAAATTTCTGATTGATTTACGATCAAATCTAAATTATTAGCAAAAATAGACCTTTTTGTTAGGTTGATATGAAATAATTTTGCTCAAAAAAATAGACTGGAA
Organism: uncultured archaeon; assembly: GCA_950073955.1. Classification (GTDB taxonomy): domain Archaea; phylum Thermoproteota; class Nitrososphaeria; order Nitrososphaerales; family Nitrosopumilaceae; genus Nitrosopumilus. Next base: position 4,219 of record CATMRH010000076.1, read on the forward strand.
GAAAAATTTTGATGACTGATTTACATATAATCACAAAACAGTCAATAATTATAACAAAAATTGGACAAAAATTTTCTAATAACTATACTAGCAGAAGATATAGAGTAATCAAAGGGGGATCCAGGACGAAATGAGTATCTTCTAAAAAGAATCAATGAAAACAAAGAGATCTTTAATTCAGACAAATTATATCTTGAAAGAATTTCAGAACAAGTTAATGAAAGATTTTTGATCATAATATAATAAAAAATTAAAATTATGAAGTTAACACAGAAAGTAATTCTAATTAATTATCAATGTATCGTGTAAAAGAAAATTAGATTTGCAGAGATAAATATTGAAATTTGTAATTTATAATAAAATAAGTTAAATGATTTATTGTGATATAGTTTCTTATTCCTAAAAATTGTATAAGAGAAACGTTGTATGTTATAAAAAATATAGAAAATGTAAATTTAAAATCAACAAAAATTTTAGAAATATTTAGTTTAGATATGATGTAAAAAATAGTTCACTATAACAGCACAAAAGACTAAATGTAGCAAAAAATTTTAATATTTATTGATACATGCTCCTTCTCTTGCAATAGGTGCTGCAATTGCACAAGTAGCATTACTTGTAGTATTTTTAGGATTTGATACAATT
>CATMRH010000077.1 GCA_950073955.1 uncultured archaeon
GTGCCACTACCACATCGCGACTGTCCAGTAGCAATATGTAGTCTTTTAACAGGGAGTGGGGTTGGACCTTTTATTTTAATGCCAGTCTTTTTACCAATTCCCATGATCTCTCCACATACGCCATCTAACTTACGCAAATTGGTGGATGTTAGTTTAACACGAGCAGTTTGTCCCATGAAAATCGCCCTATGGTTTGTACTCTTCAGTAATTTCTTTAACTATTCCTGCTGCGATAGTTGCACCCATATCTCTGAGGGCGAATCTACCCATTTCAGGGAAGTCTTGGAAAGTTTCAATACAAGTTGGTCTAACAGGTCTAATTTTAACAATTGCTGAATCGCCAACTTTAAGGAACTTTGGATTTTCTTCCTCAACGGCACCAGTTGCCGGGTTAATTTTTTGTAGGAACTCTGTAACAGTTGCTGCAACTTGTGTAGTGTGTGCATGCATAACTGGTGTATAACCAGGAGCAATTGCTGTTGGATGGTGAATAACTATAATTTGTGCTTTGAATTCTTTTGCGACCATTGGTGGTTTGTCAGGAGTTCCAAGAACATCTCCTCTCTTGATGTCTTTCTTTTCAATTCCTCTTAGGTTAAAACCAATGTTATCACCTGCTTCTGCAGATGGCATTTCTGTGTGGTGAGTTTCAATTGATTTGATTTCACCTAAAGCACCAGAAGGCATTACAATAATTTTATCGCCTGCTTTCATAGTTCCAGTTTCAACTCTACCTACAGGTACTGTACCAACACCAGTGATTGTATAAACATCTTGAATTGGAACACGTAGTGGTTTACCAGTTGGTTTGTCTGGTACTGTAAAGTCATCAAATGCTTCAAGGAGTGTCTTTCCAGTATACCATGACATATTCTCAGATTTTTTAACTAAATTATCGCCTTTCCATCCAGAAACTGGAATAATTGCTACATTATCTAATTTGTAACCTACAGATTTTATCAATTTTTCACCTTTTTCTTTGGCTGCCTTGAATGCGTCCTCTTTATAGTCAACTGAATCCATTTTGTTGATTGCGACAATTAGTTGGCTTACACCGAGTGTTTTTAGTAAGAATGCGTGTTCTCTTGCTTGTCCACCTGCTGCGATTGCAGTATCAGTTTCACCCTCTTTTGCTGAAAGGACTAAGATTGCTGCATCTGCTTCAGAAGCACCAGTAATCATATTTTTAATAAAGTCCCTGTGACCAGGTGCATCAATTAATGTAAAGAAGTATTTTGCAGATTCAAACTTTTGGAAAGCAAGATCAATAGTAATTCCTCTCTCTCTTTCATCTTTAATATTATCCATAACCCAGGCATACTTGAAAGTATCACCTTTTCCAGTCTTTTCAGATTCTACTGCATGTGCTGCGATTGTTCTTTCATCTACAACGCCTAAATCCATCAAGAAATGACCCATGGTTGTTGATTTTCCATTATCAATGTGACCTGTTACAATCATGTTCAAGTGTGGTTTGTCTGCCATATGGACTGCCTATCTGAGGGCATTTATTAGCGTTATGAATTTTTGAAAAAAACTCTATTTTTTTTCAATTAATTTTAGATCAGAAGGTTTTGCCAAAAGCACATAAATCAAGGAGGTAGAAAGAGAAATTATGAAGATTACAGTATCAGTTATCAAAGCAGATGTCGGTGGAGTTGGAGGTCATACAAAACCAAGTGATGCTTTAATTGAAGCAGTAAGAAATACCGTCAAAAATTCAGCAGATCTACTAATTGATTATTACATTGGATATTGTGGTGATGACGTCCACATTGTAATGTCTCACACACATGGAGTAGACAATGAAAAAATTCACAAAATGGCATGGGATGCATTCATGGCAGGAACTAAAGTTGCAAAAGAAGAGGGTTTGTATGGTGCAGGACAAGACTTGCTAAAAGATTCTTTTTCAGGAAATGTGAAAGGTATGGGTCCAGGAGTTGCAGAATTGGAATTTGAAGAGAGGCAAAATGAGGCATTTACAGTATTTGCCGCAGATAAAACAGAGCCTGGTGCATTCAACTATCCAATTTATAGAATGTTTGTAGATGCGTTAAGTAATACAGGTTTGATTGTGAATGAATCACTCGCTAGTGGTGTTAAGATTAACATAATGGATGTTGAAGAAGGGAAAATTGCTGAATTAGAATTGTGGCAAGACAAACCAACAATTGAAGCTGCATTGATGTATCCAAGTAGATATGTTGTAGATTCAGTCACTACAAAAGAGGGTGAACCAATTCTTGCAGCATCAACTGATAGACTACACAACATTGCAGGAACATATGTTGGAAAAGATGATCCAATATGTCTAGTTAGAACACAAAAGAATTTCCCAGCTACAGAAGAAGTTGGAAGTGTATTTAACAATCCACATTATGTTGCAGGAAATACAAGAGGTAGTCACAACATGCCACTAATGCCTGTAAAGCTAAATTCTGCAGCAACTATCAATTTCTGTATTCCAATTGTAGAGGCACTAGTTTTCAGTATGCATAATGGAAAGTTTACTGGTCCATTTGATGGATTCTCAACTCCTGATTGGGATTATATCAGAGAAATTGCAACAAAGAAAGCAATGTCTATGAGAAGTCAAGGATTCATTCATCCAGCAACTCTTGTTCCATCAGAATTAGAATATGCTGAAGGATACAAAGCAAGAATGAGTATTCTTGAGAGTAAGATGAAACCAATGGAGGGATATACCTCCAAAGGTGGAAAGAAAGAAAATTACGAAGATCCAGATTAGTGATTTTGAATATTCTCATCAAAGGAAATAGTTAATAGAAAAAAGACTCTTGTAAAATATATCATGAATTTTTTTCAAAAAATTTTTGATTGGAAAACGTATATTTTTACAGTAATAGCAGTAATCTCATTTTCAAATTTTATGGTTGTTTTATTTGGACACACCATACCAGGAGTCTTTTTGACGTTCTTCAAAATGGCTGGCGAATATGTGATTTTAGGATCAGTCTTTATTTTTGCACTAATATGGCTTCTTAAAGCAAGACCTCACAATCGTCCAAAACAATATTCAGTGGTAGTGTTTGATGTATTTGGGAAAAAGAGCCAAATTGATGGCATTAGAACTGAATTCAAAACACATGATGTTGCTTGGAGTTTTATGAAACAATACAAAAATGAATATCCATTATACAACTTTGCACTAGTTTCTGAACAGCCAAATTCAGACAAACCAACAATTTTCAAATACATCTAGTTTCAAACTTTTATTCAGGTTTAAGTAGAGGATTAGAATGGAGTTTTCTATTTTAGCTGATTCTTTTAACAAAATGGAATCAACTAGAAAAAGATTAGAGTTAACACAATTTCTAGTTGAATTATTTGAGAAAACCCCTCATGAAGTCATTTCTAAAATTGTGTACCTGTTACAGGGAAAACTAAGACCAGACTTTGAAGGAGTTGAATTAGGGGTCGCTGAAAAACTTGCAATAAGAGCAATTTCAAAGTCATCAGGAATTCCAATTAAGAAAATTGAAGAGGAGTATAGAAAAGAAGGAGACCTTGGACATGCTGCATCAATAATACTAGAACAAAAAACACAGACAACATTTCTTGTAGAAGACATAACAATAGAAAGAGTATATGAAACATTATTCAAAATTGCCAATCTAGAAGGATCTCATTCACAAGATATGAAGATAAAATATATCTCAAGTTTACTAAATGATGCAAGTCCATTAGAGGCAAGTTACATTTTGAAGATTTTGTTGGGATCTTTAAGATTAGGAATTGCAGAAAATACAGTAATGGATGCATTGGCAATAGCATTTTCTGGGAATAAGGATAATAGAAAAATTTTGCAACATGCGTATAATGTCTCAAGTGATTTAGGTAAAGTTGCTGAAACGATAGCAACTAAAGGTATTGAAGGAGTTGAAAAATTTGATGTTATTTTATTTAATCCAATCAGACCAATGCTTGCTGACAGAGTAAAAAGTGAAGAAGAAGCAATTGAAAAAATGGGGAATAATTTTGCAGCAGAATACAAGTTAGATGGAGAAAGAGTACAGCTGCATATTGAAGGAGAAAAAGTAGTATTGTTTTCCAGGAGTTTAGAAAATATTTCAAGTTATTATCCGGACATTATAGAAAAAATTCCTAAAGTAATTCAAGCAGACAATGTAATTTTAGAAGCAGAGGCAGTTGCAATTAATGAAAACACTGGGGACTTTTTACCATTTCAAGAATTGATGCACAGAAGAAGAAAATACAAGATAGAAAAAGCAGTTACACAATATCCAATCACAGTAAATTTTTTTGATATTTTGTACTGTAATGGAAAAGTCTGTTTAGAATTAGACTACAAACATAGGAGAGAAAAACTAGAGAAAGTTGTGAAAGAAGATAACTTTGCAAAACATGTCTCAATGATAATAGTCAAAAATGATAACGAAATTAAGGACTTTTTAGAAAATAGTATTAATGCAGGCAGTGAAGGGTTGATGCTGAAAATGCTTGATAAACCATACAATGCAGGTTCAAGAGGGAGTCATTGGTTAAAGCTAAAACGGGAATATCAAAATGAATTAGGAGATAGTTTAGATCTTGTTGTGATAGGAGGATTTTTTGGAAAGGGTAGAAGAACAGGAATCTATGGAACATTACTGCTTGCAACATATGATGAAGATGAAGATATATTCACAAGTATTTGTAAAGTAGGAACGGGATTTTCAGACGAAGATTTGGATCAATTGTATCAAATTTTAAATCCAAAAGTTACAATCAAGAAAAATCCACGCATAGATAGTGAAATGGAAGCTGATGTTTGGTTTGAACCCGAGCTGGTAATTGAAGTTGTT
>CATMRH010000078.1 GCA_950073955.1 uncultured archaeon
CAGCTTCTCGAACATCAATTATTACAAATTCATCTTTTCTAGCCTTGAGATCTTGTGCTGTTATTTTATCTGCCATGAATATTATTCCGTATTTGATAATTTAATCTAAATGAATTTCTTGGTAATTACAGATTTTATTCTTCTTCAGGTTCGTCTGCCTTGTCCCTAACCCTTTTGAGAATGCAGAATTTGCTTAGACTTTTGAGAAATCCCATTAACTTTGTTTATTGTGCTATTATTTTTATATTTTTGTCATGGGCTCATCATTCCAGAATCAGTCATGTTTTCTTCAGATGAACTCATTCTAGCCATATGTTCCATCATTAATTGTTTCATTCCAAGCCTTTTTCTAACTTTATTTTTTTAATAACATCTCTAATTAGTTCATCATCTTTCATAACTAATTCTTGCAATTTTTTCTTATATTCTTCATCACCCCATTTTTCTAAACCAAACATTTCTTTCACTAATTTTACAATTTCAGATTTATTTCTCTGATGGTCGCGTTTTGCTATTTCTGAACCTTCCACAAGTTTTCTGGGGTAATCTATTATTTTTGGATTTCAAATTGGTAAATTCAATAAATAGTTGTAAACCGGATTTCATTCATGGCAAAAAGTATTAGCTGTGCAGATGCTGGAGCTGACTGCGGATGGTCTGCAACTGCAGAAACAGAAGAAGAATTGTTGGGTAAAGTGGCAGAACCGCCAAAATAGACCACAAAGACTTGGAGATAACTCCTGAGATTGTGAAAAAAATAAAATCACTCATCAAAGATATCTAATGTATAATGACTGAGGGTCAAATCATTGTTCCACTAATCATAGTACTTGCAGTGGGAATTTTGATAGGAACTAGAATCTGGTTGATGTTTAGGAAATAATGAGATTTTGTTTGATTTTTAGTTAGTTTTCTAATGCGGGTAATATGCTAGTCTAATGTTAGTAGAATGGAGTTTGTAAAGAGATAGCTGACTCTGCTGGAATGTTAATAATCAATTCAGATAATCAAGGTACAATTTCACTCAAAGTCTACCTAGAAGAGCAATAGTCTAACTCTTTCTTTGATTAAAAAATTCAGAAATATAAGAAAACTAAAGAAAAGACCATGGATAATGAACTGAAAAAAACAATATCGATAAAGATTAAACGCTTAGATATGTTCCCAAACCACTTTTTTGGAATTGCAGAGATAGACAAAGAAGAATACAAAATCAATATTCAAGGACAGAGTATCTTTAGAGAAAAATTAATCAAACTACCAATAAAATTTAGAGATGAAAAAGCACTATTGCATCTAACAGGTGTTAATAATGCTTTTTTTGAAGATATTGTAAACTACAAAGGAGGATCAGAGTGGATAGAAATTGACTCTGATGGAATTTTGTACTATTTAGCAGATCATCAAGATCAGATTAATACAATAGATATTTTGAGTAGATTCTAAATTTTTGTTTTCTTAATTGTATATCAAATGAAAATCAAGAAATTTTGTTAAACCACCGGAGGATTCTATCGACTAGAAAAAGAAAATAAATAATATATGATGAAACCTAAATAGTGTTAAATTGGTTCTTGTTGACAAAAAAATGCTATTAGGCGGCCTTGCAATGGCAATTGTAGGAATAATACTCACTGTAAGCATTAGTGCATCAATGCCAGCAGGTCAAGTAGGGATGAGTGAAGAAGAGGTATTTGATTTGATGGTAGCACAGCAAGAAATCCAAGATTACAATACATTGTCTGGGATCCTAATTGGAATTGGATTCTTGTTGGTACTGATTAGTTTTGGTGCTAGAAGAAGGAAGGGTAGTGTAAAAAAAGTAGAAAAAAAGTCTGCAGAATAATTCAAACCTTTTAATTTCAATTTGTACAAATTATGTTATTGATTCAGGCTGAAATTAGTATATATCCCATAGCAACAAGGACTACTAGTGCCAGTTTTTACATTGCAAAAGCAATAGAATCAATCCAAAACATAAAGAATCTCAGATATGAAATAAATTCAATGGGAACAGTTTTGGAATCAGATAGTATTAACATAATCTATGAGGCATCAAAGAAGATGATGGAAACAGTTCACAAACTAGGAATTGATAGAGTTGAAGTTGTGATTAAGGTTGATTCGAGAAGAGACAAACATGTTAAGATGGAAGAAAAACTTGAATCAATCAAAAAATATTTGAACAAATAAAGTATAGAAAGATCAAAAATTACTAAATGTTAAACATTTTTAACAAATTTTAGGAAGAAAATTTACAAAACTAGAATTGTTTTAAGATTTTAAAGTGAGTGCTTCTCTGAGCTGGAATTCGTCCAATCTCTTTTACCATAGTTGCGAGTTCTTCAACGGATGATGCAGTTGGCTTTCCTGCAGCACGATAAATCTCTTCAGAGAATGCTGTCCCTACCAAATCACTTCCACCATTTGATAGTGCAACTTGTGCTAGTTTCTTTCCATATGCTACCCAATAAACTGAGATGTTGTTTAGTACATTTGCAAGCATAAGTCTAGATAGCTCAATTATTCTTAAATCATACACAGATGAGCATTCATTATTTACTAAATGTTCTTGTTCGAGTTCAGTATTATCTAAACTAAACTTTAATGGAATCAACGTGATAAAACCATTAGTCTTTTTTTGTAGTTCACGAATTTTTATAAGATGATCAATAATATGTTCTGGTTTTTCTATATGTCCATAAAGCATTGTAACGTTGCTTTTAATTCCCATGTTGTGTGCTTCTTCAATCACATCAAGCCATTCTTGTCCTGAACATTTACCTCGAACAATTTTATTTCGGATTTCTGGATGAAACAGTTCTGCACCGCCACCAGGCATTGAATCAAGTCCTGCATCTTTTAGACGAGATAAAATTTCTTTTGTTGAATTTTTTGTTAGTTTTGATAAATAGAAAATCTCAGCTGCAGTCAATGCTTTGATGTTAAGTTGTGGGTGATTCTTTTTGATAACTTTCATCATATCTTCATAGTATTCTAGTGGGAGCTTTGGATGAAATCCACCAACGATATGAACTTCGGTGGCACCCATCTGCTTTGCAATTCCAACTCTTTGTTCAATTTCTTGTGGAGTTAGTGTGTAAGCATCATCTGCGCCTTCTTTTCGATAAAAGGCACACATCTGGCAACTTGCAGCACAGACATTTGTATAGTTCATGTAATAAGATGCTGCGAAAGTAACAGTATCGCCAACTAGTTTCTTTCTTGTAGCATCTGCAACTGCTCCAAGTAGATGTAGATTATCATAATCCATCAGATCAAGACCATCTTTGTAGGATAGTTCTTCTCCTGCAATTGCTCGATCTAACGCCTGAGAATCTCTAACTAGTTGTTCTAGCATATTGTATTATTTGTTCATCGGGATATATTCCTTATAGGCTCAAGAAATAAGTAACCAATCATACTATTCCTATTATGGTACTTCCTCTAGTTGACGAGCACAAGCCAAAATGCTACTTGTGCCATGAGGGTTTTGAGAATCTGGAGGATCTGAGGGATCATCAAAATACTAAACATAAAGACTTCCTTGAATCAAATGAAAAGCAGATTAATCGAGAACCGGCACCTGGCGACGTTACCGTGTTTTAGTTTTCTTTTCTTTGATTGACTTTAATAGTTCTTGGGCCATTTTCTTTGAAATGTTTGCCAAGTCATAATGATTATCAATGGATAGTGCTTTTTTGAAATGTTTTATTGCATCTTGTAGTTGTCCCATCTCACCTAATGAAAGTCCCTTGTATGCAAGTGCCATTGCACATTTTTTGTCAATCCTCAAAGCCGCATCATAACACTCTATTGCTGTTTGATATTTTTGGTCTGAATGCAATGCTGATCCTTTGTTTAGTAATGCATCAAGATTATTCGGAGATACGGCAAGTGCCTTGTCATATGAACGAACAGCAAGTTTGAATTTTCCCATGTTTTGTAGAGTTGCTCCTTTGTCAACAAGCGCACTAATATTATCAGGCTCTTTTTTGAGTGTCAAATCATAGAGTCTTAATGCATCAAAATAATTTCCATCCTCTGCAAACTCAAACGCCTCTGCTAACATCTTGTCTACTTTGTTACTCACAGTATTAGATAATATTTTGTTAATAATGTAGTTTATGTTTACAAGATATTATAGGCATAAATCTATTGATTCTACATCAAAGGCTATTGATTTTCTATTTCTTTTAAAGATTTTAAGGGTTATTCCATGTCCTATCTGAAATCACAAATAAAATGTCTCATCAATTAAACAGTACAAAAAAAATCATTTTAAAAAAATCAGAGGCATTTCCACATAATTTATTCTAATATTTGATTAGTTGGAATACTAAAAGAAAATAATGCACCATGTCCCAAACTACTCTCACACCAAATTTTTCCATCATGTCCTTCTACAATTCCTTTACAAATTGCCAAACCTAATCCAGTTCCACCATGTTTTCTTGTAAGTAATGCATCAGCCTGATAAAAATTTTTTGAATAATTGTTTTTGAGATTTCTCAGACATTCCAATTCCATTATCTTTTACATAAAAAGTAGTCAGACCATCAGATTCAGTTACACACAAATCTGTTTTTCCACTGTTTTTAGGTACAAAATCAAGAGGCATTTTTATCTCTAGGATCAATCTTTAATGATTTGTTAAAACATTCCATTGCTTCCTCGTATCTCCCCATACTTCGAAGTACTATTCCCTTGTGATTCCAAAGATCAGGGTCATCCTGATTCAAAAGAAGTGCTTTTTCAAAAAAATAAAGGGCTTGATCAAATTTTCCATCTTCCAAAA
>CATMRH010000079.1 GCA_950073955.1 uncultured archaeon
TGAAATGGACCTTTACGTTTGGTTTATGCATCTCCAAGTTTTATTGAAGAAAAAGTTGGACCGTTGATTGGTATTTTTATTTATGAAGTTAACAAGGAATACAATTTAACTTCCTAAAACTCTAGTTATATCTTTCAGCTAATCTATATCTCATGTATTTATCATCAGGTGAAAATTTAGCTGGATGTACAGAAATTGTTTCTTCATTACATTTAGGACATTTTCCTTTCAGTGTGTAATGATTACATTTTGAACACTTTCTTAATTGAAATCTCATCTTAATTTTCTCTGGTTTTCTTTGACTCTTCTCTAGTAAATTTGAATGAACCTTTTTTCTTTTCTATGTCAGTTTGAATTTCAGCAATGATTGGTTTTAGTAATTTTTCAGCAGATTTGAAATTATCTGAAGTTATTGATAGTCTATATTTTGGTGCTCCCAAATATGTAATATCAATAGTAGAATCTTTTTTTAGTACATCTATTAAGATTTTTTTAATAATCTCTACCCCATCTGATTTTTCGTTTGTAATTTCCAAAATTCCTCTAATTTCAACTGATGGGAGTTTTATTTTAGAGCAAATTACCTCAATCGCATCTGCAGTTTTTTTTGCAAGTTTGAGTTCCTTTACAGACCCAATTCCATTCCTTCCAATCTCTATGAATGCATCATAAACCGAATCAAATTTTGAATAAATACTGTCTTCTAATTTTTCAACTTCTCCATCCGATAATTTTGCTTTTTCCTTAACATTTTGTAATAACGTTTTACCTTTTTCGAATTTTTTAACTTCCTTTAGTTTTTGTTTTTTCTGATCTTTTGAGATTTGTTTTAATGACAAATCAATGTCTCTCCGTTTAAGATTTACTTTCTTTACAAGTAGAACTTTTTTCTCCCCATCTTTGACAAATCTGTTTATTGATCTAATCCAACCTGGGGCAATTTCTGAAATGTGTAAAAATCCCTGGATATTGTCATATTCATCTAATGTCACATAAGACCCATGATCCATTACTTTGGTGACAGTAGCAAGAACAATTTCTCCTTGTTCAGGCATCTCTTGAGTTTCAGTAGACATTTCTTCTAAAATCCTAAAGTGTGTAAATTAATGTTGCTCGTTAGAAATCAATTCCTTTCTTAGCTTTAATACCACGTTGAAATGGATGCTTTATTTCTCTCATCTCTGTAACTAGATCAGCTACTTCAATTACTTCATTTCTTGCATAATTTCCAGTTAGCACCAAATCCATTTCTAGCGGTTTTGATTTGATTAAATTTAGAACATCATCCACTGAAATTAATTCAAGATTTACTGCATAGTTAATTTCATCTAAAATGACAATATCATAGTTCCCTGAATGGATCTTTTCGTTACTAATCCTAATTGCCTCTTCGGCAATTTTTTTATGATCTTCCTTTGAACTTTTATCGTCTATAATTCCTACAAATCCTTTACCTACAGCAATCATTTCAAATTCAGGTTCAAGTCTTTTAGATGAATCCATTTCACCATAATGCCACGAACCCTTAATGAACTGAATCATACAAATCTTCTTTTTATAACCTGTAGCTCTTAACGCAATTCCTAAAGCTGCTGTTGTTTTTCCTTTACCTTTTCCAGTATAAACAATGGTTAAACCATCTTTTTCCATAGTTAATATTCAAATAATCTTACTAAAAACATTGAGCATTTCTCGAAAATAAACCAATTTAAATAAAAAATGATTCTAATCATGCAATTGAAAATTCCAAGAATCATATTGGCAGGTGCTACAAGCGGGGTTGGTAAGACATCCATAACATGTTCTATTATCCATGCCTTACAAAAACAAGGTTATTCAGTACAACCATTTAAGGTAGGTCCTGATTATATTGATCCCAGTTATCTTTCAAGTATTTCAAAACGTGAAACATACAACTTGGATGTCTGGTTGATGGGAAAGAATCAACTTCTGAATAATTTTATTTCCAATTCAAAGTCTGATGTATCTGTTATTGAAGGTGTAATGGGTTATTATGATGGTTCTAGTGGAGATTCTAATTATGCAAGCACTCATCATGTAGCTTCCATAACAAAATCTCCAGTGCTCTTAGTTTTAGATGCAAGCAAAACTGCTCGTTCTATTGCTGCTATTGTACTAGGCTTTCAAAAATTTCATAGAAATTCTCGAATTTCTGGAATCATTCTCAACAAAATTGGCAGCAAAAAGCATGAAATTTTATGTAAAAGTGCATTGAAAAAAACTAAAATTCCAATTATTGGTGTAATTCCAAGAAACCCACTACTAAATTTAGAATCACGACATCTTGGATTAATTTCAACATTAGATAACAAAACTCTAAAAAATAAGATTGAAAAAATTTCAAAAATAATTTCAGAATCTTTAGATATTCATCAAATTATTAAAATTTTAAAAAATACAACTGATCTTCCAAAAAAAACAAAACCTGTTCATAAAAAAACAAAAACTATAATTGCAGTTGCTCTCGACATTTCATTTAATTTCTATTACCAAGATAATCTAGAAGCATTACGACGCGAAGGTGCAGATCTAAAATTTTTTAGTCCAGTTAAAGATAAAAAAATTCCAAAATGTGATGGGCTTTACATTGGTGGTGGCTTTCCTGAAGTTTTAGGTAATTTACTTGGAAAAAATCAAACTATGAAAAAAACTATCAAGAAATTGGCTGAAGACAACCTTCCAATTTATGCTGAATGTGGTGGATTAATGTATCTTACAAAATCTATTTTTAACCATAACAAAAAACACAAAATGGTTGGTGTGTTTGATGCTGAAACTAAAATGACAGAGAAAATGATACTCAACTACACAAAAGGAAAGATTACTGCCAAAACACTCATCTCAGAAAAATCACATAATATTCAAGGTCATGAATTTCATTATTCACAATTGGACTCAGTCTCTTCTGATTCTAAATTTGCTTATGACTTGGAAATTGGTAAAGGTATCAGAAACCATCAAGATGGAATGATGCAATACAATACACTTGCTTCGTATGGTCATCTCTATTTTGATAGCTCAAACTATGCCCAAATTTTTATTAAAAATTGCTTAACGTACTCAAGAAGATGATTCTGCTCTAATTAATTTAAAAATTGCATTAATTATTGCAGATGCAGATGAACTGCCTCCCTTTCTACCTATGTTAGTGATAAATGGCACCTTTTCCAACTTTGCTAATTTCTCTTTTGATTCTGCAGCACAGATGAATCCCACCGGAATTCCAATAATCAATGCAGGCTTGATTATGCCTTCTTTTACCATCTGGATTACTTCCAATAGGGCAGTAGGTGCATTTCCAATAGCTACAACTCCTCCATCAATATCAGATATGGCTGCTCTCATAGAGACTTGAGAGCGTGTTTTTCCTTCCTTTTTTGCCAATTCCATGATTTCTGGACTTGAAATATTACAAACTATGTTATTTCCAAAATCCTTGAGATTTTGTTTATTCAATCCCCCAATCACTCCATTAACATCAACTATGATACTACAACCATTTCTCAAAGCATTCATGCTACTCTCAATAGAATCTTTTTGAAAAATTATCTTATTTTTACCTGCAAAATCAAAATCTGCTGTAGAATGAATAACTCTTCTTACAATAGGCCATTGTTTTTCATTATATTGATGAGTGCCAATTTCATCTTCAATCATCTGCATACTTGCATCTTCAATTGATTGACCTTTTTCAGTTTGCATCTTCTACCTCTTTTGCTCTCTCAATTATCAAATCTATCATTTTTTCATCTACTCCCAAATGTTTTGTAATGTAGGTTTTTTTCAGATTAGAATTTTCAAGCGCTGGCGTTAAATCATTATTGATGTCAGTTTTAACATGTGCTCCTTCATGTAGAAAATAAAAAACAATTACTAGAACTTCGGGATTATCTTTTTCACATTTTTTTACTCCTTCAAAAATATCTGGTTGTTCTATTTCTAACCAACATCTACTAACATTTCTATAGGAATCTTTTAGTTCATTTACTATATAGTTTAGTGACATTTGTGCATTAGGATCTTTACTACCATGTCCAATAATCATTACATCTACATCTTTTTTTGGAAGAGTTACTTTATTTTCTTTGAGTGTTGTGGATATTCTATTTTCAACTACATCTACCAAAGTTTTATGCATACTCATTTGCTTCGTAACAACAAATTTTACTTTGGTATCTTTTTGGAACTTCATTACGTCAGTAACTGCATTTTTTACTTTTTTACCAGGGTACAAAAAGTAAGGAACTATAGTTAACGAATCAATATCTTGTTTTAGACATTTAGAAATTCCCTCTTCAATATATGGTGGTATTACCTCTAAAAAACAAAAATTTGTGAATACATAGTCCCCTTTTGCCTTAATTCTCTCACAAATAGTCACTAATTCTTCAGATGCCTCTTTTTCTCTACTTCCTCTATCAATAAGTAATAATCCACGCTTCAATTTACAATCCTCGCAATAGCTATAGTCAAATTTGGCGGGAATTTTTGCTTTTCTACAACTAATTCTCCTCCGGAAACCTTGATGGCAGCAGCTTCAGATACACTTGCAGTTCCCTCAAATGCTTTTACAGTTTCTGAAGGATTTGGAGCAGAAATCTCAGCTAAATCTTCTCTGTTTACATATTCTACAGGAATTCCCATTTCCTTTCCAATATCTGT
>CATMRH010000080.1 GCA_950073955.1 uncultured archaeon
TTGGTTAAATTAATTGCACTTGTCTCATGCTCATTATAATCAGGTCCATCATGATATCTCTTTTTGAAATCAGATTTGTCAGATATGTGGGTATGCATATCTTTGACTTTGTTTATCGAGTCTTCAGCTGAAATTATAAGTTCAGAGATTTCATCATCTAAATTCTCTAGCGAGTTGGCAGTATCAGAGATAATTGATACAAAATGCTTTAGAATTGAGTGCATCTCTTTTTTGTCAGCATATTTGCATAACATGAAATCAGTAATTCCAACAATTTTGTTTAAATCCTGAAGTTCTTCTAAAGTGAGTTTGCCTATTTTGTCATCATCAGAAGGTTTGGCTTCTGATATTTTTTTATCAATTTTTGAAGATAACGCCCTTATACGTTCAATATCCTTTGAAAAGTTTCGTTTAGAATTCAGGATAATCAAGTGTTACATACTTTAAAAAAATCAAGATTAGGGTACTGCTTACTTATTTTAGAGTCCACCATCAACTTTACTTCATTAAGTAAAGCTGAGGATTCTTCATTTGATTGACTAAAGTCAAATCTTGCCTTTGTGAGTGCGGCAGAATCCAGCACTATGCTTCCTAAATGGGCAGACAGTTCAGATAGTTTTTGGCTACAATTTGGAATAATATCAAACAATTGTGCACTAACTGTTCTAATCAGTGAGATAGTTATAGGAAAGACTTCAGGGATACTATTTACGCCAGACATCCTTCCAATTCTTTTTTTTATTTGAGAGAGGATTTCTAAAGAAAAGGCCATAATTCGTTCTAGTTCAATTGCTTTAAGATGAGAATTATCAGTTTCGTCAAAATCAACAACTAAAGATCTGCTTGATTTTTTTAGGTCATGTCTTTTTTTCTTGAGAACCTCAACAATACCATCTAACAAATTTATAGAATATTCCAATCTAGGAACAAGTGTAACTGAATGAGATATGTTTGCACATTCTAATGTGCTGACATCATATTTAACCGACATATTATTTTATTATTCTAGATTTTGTATTTGAGGGCATTGTAACAATTAATTTAGTAACCACGGTTACACCTACCTGCAGATACAATTTGGATTTTTTTTGAGTAATTGTTTAAAGGAATTTAGCTCTCAATTATACCTAACAATAGATCAAGTAGAATCATGGTAAATGTGCATGCATTGACAGTCAGTTTAGAAGAATTTGGATTAAGCAAATATGAGGCACAGGCATATGTATCACTAATTGCTAAAGGAACAATCTCCGCAGGAGAATTAGCTTATTATTCGGAAATTCCACGAACAAAAATTTATCCAACTCTGTTGAAACTTGAAAATAAAAAACTGGTAATGATATCAAAGAGCAAGCCAATAACGTGTACAGCAATCGCACCTGAAGATGCATTTGATGGAATTATTCATGAGCAAATCAACAAGGTAACTGCAATGAATACATTGGTTTCAAATTTGAAGAAAGCAAGTGAAGAAAGTAGAAAGTCAAGAGGATCTGAGGAAAAAAGATACTTTGAACTTAGTGCAAATAATGTATTGGCTCAACTCCAAACTATGATTGAAGGTTCAAAATCATCAATTAAAATAATGGCGGACCAATGGGGTTTTGGATTATTAGCTGAATGTAAAGAACAATTACTATCAGTTTTACGTAGAAATCTAGATGTCAAAGTACTTGTTCTGCCCACACAAATTTGCTCTGAATCATATAGAGCAATTCCTGAAGGGGTAGAGATTAGAGCATCAGAGATTACTCAAAATTGCTTTATTTTTGATGAGACTGAATTGTTAATGATGAATAATGATAATGGAAAAGGGGAAATTTTTTCGTCAACTGAAATTCTTTCGAGTAACCAGGAAAAAGTATTTTCTAATATCTGGAAGAATGCAATAAAAACTAGAGCTCTTGCAGACATGACAAAAGCAGAAGCACAAGAAATTTGTAAAATAATAAAAACAGTTAATGAAACTGGTTTGATGTATATTCTAAATTCTACAATGATATCAAAAAAACCTGAATTCGATATGTTCAAACTATTGGAAAAAAATGGAATTAATTTAAAGTCAAAATCACTTGATGATATCATAGAGATAATGGATGCAATAATGCAGATAACATGCTCAGGACATGTGAACTTTGAAGCAAATACCGAAAACATTACAATTGAGTCAAAACTAAACAGTGGCCATTCGCTACCTTGGATTTCTATTTTGGATGGATGCCTTCAAAAACAAGGCTACAAAACCAGAACAATTTATCAAAACAATTCTAACAAAGGCGAAAAAGTCCACATCAAGATAAGTAAAAACTAAAATCAGACAAAAATAGGCACAATAGTCTTGATTGAAGAAAAACTTGAATCCTTAGGAATTAAGCTTCCAGATCCTCCGACACCAGCAGGATCATATGTTCCTGCAGTGAGGACTGGAAATTTGCTTTACATTTCTGGACAGATTCCCATGGAAGATGGTAAAGTAATCTTTACAGGGAAGGTTTCTGATAATAACTTGGAAATTGCTCAAAAATCTGCAAGAATGTGTGCAATTAACATTTTAGCACAAATAAAAAGAGAAGTAGGAGATTTGGACAAAGTTTCCAAAATAGTGAGATTGTCAGGATTTGTAAATTCTGTTTCAGAATTTTCACAACAACCCAAAGTAATCAATTCAGCTTCAGATTTGTTTTTTGAGATATTTGGTGAAAAAGGAAAACACACTAGAATTGCGGTTGGAGTATCTAGTTTGCCATTAAATTCAATGACAGAAATTGATGCAATTGTTGAAATTTCAGAATAATGAGAATAAACCTAAATGATTTAAAAAATATAGCATCTCATGAACAATTTAAACGAAATAGAATCAGAAAAATACATTTCACTTGAAACATATAGAAAAAATAATCAACCAGTTAGAACTCCTGTTTGGTTTGTAATCAAAAATGATTTGATTTATGTTGTTACCAGGGATCAAACAGGAAAAGTGAAACGTCTTAGAAATAATCAACAGGTAAAAATTGCAACATGCACTATCAGAGGAAAAGTTACAGGTGAATGGATGTCTGGTACCGCTAAAATCTTAACAGAAGAAGAAACCCAAGACGCAGTAAAATGGAGAGATAAAAAGTATGGATTTATGGCTAAAATTGCCAAGTTTCTCAGCAAAAGCAAAGGGCAGCTTTTGGCGTTCTCAATTAAAATTGATTAAATAATCGAAATTGTTAATTAATTAAAAATTCACGACAAAAAAAGAGTTTAGAATCTAAGAATTATTAATCTCGTTTACTGTTTTTTACAGATACATTTAGGGCGTTTTAGATGACACTTGTTACAATAATGTCTTTGTGTTCGAGCTACTGCCATAGTCAAACATTTCGAGTAAGTGGATAAAGGTTTACTGTTTGGCTTTGATCCGAGAGTCCGCACAGATACGTAGTCTTGAGTCGTTTTTGAGGGTAATTTAATGAAAAAGAGTTTAGAATCTAATCTTTCGATTTCTCGTATTCTTCGTCACTTTCATAATTTTCTTTCAAGTCAAGTTGATGCTGTTCTTCTTTCATCTCTACTTGTTCAGATGCCCTATTTTCAGAATTAGTTGGTTTCATTATGCTTTTTTTGATATTACCCCATTTAAGGGCAAATTCTTCTTTAGTAATTGTAATTCTGGATTTACACTTTACACATCTTTTGATTTTATTATGCTTAGAAAATCTCCAAACATGTGCTTCACTTATTTGATGACAGTTCATGTATTTTCTAAATTTTGTGTTAACTTAAGCGTATTGACAGATTTTAGAATCTAAGTAAATGGGCAAATAACCCATTTATTTTGGGAATAGTTTAGAATCTAAAAAATAAAAAGAAAAAAGAATATTTGAAAATAATCAAGTTTAAAATTAATCAAACGAAACTAGTCTAAATCTTCTAATTTTGGTGTTTTTGGGTAAAACATTCTTTGCAATATACTGGTCTGTCTGCTTTTGGTTCAAAAGGAACCTCTGTTTCTTTTTTGCAGTCAGCACAGGTACATTTGTACATTTTTCTGTCTTGTGACATAATTTACATGAATTTATTTCCCTATAATAACAAACGTATTGCGATAATTATTACAGGTTTCATACCATGTCACGAAGTTCCTTATCTCGACCTTCGATAAGATTATGATGATCATCACAATAGATTGCAATGTTCTTGTAACTGTTATTTTCAGAATTTCCATCTCTATGATGTAAGTTTAATTTTTTATCATTTGCAGTTCTTCCACATTTTTCACATCTAGCCTTATTAACAGTAAATTGACCAAGATACTTCAAAAGATCAGTTTGACTGAAATCTTTCCTATCACACATGAATTTTCTTTCTTATTCTATTATTTTAGGAATTTTTAATTATCAAATCTAACTGCATAAAATTGATTAAGTAATTTTTTGTAACTGTATCTCTCGCTTTAATTTGTAAGCAGTCAATCCTGCAAATCCAAAAATTATTCCTAGTCCCACAGTAACTATTTTATTTTTTTATTTAATTCTGTAATGAATTGTTTTATTTTTGGTTTTGGTATTACAGCACCACATGCCTTATCATGTCCACCACCAGAACCACCAAGATCAGTTGCTAAAATATTAACGATCCTCCCCAAGTGAACTTTACAGTCCTTAGAACCTCTTACAGAAACAGCATA
>CATMRH010000081.1 GCA_950073955.1 uncultured archaeon
TACTGAATTTTTTATCAGCACCAACATCAATTTGTGCTATTGATACCAAGTTCCCATTAGGAGCTTTAACAATAATGCTTACTGGAATACCATACAGATCTCGAACTTCTCCTGTTATTACAATTGTTTCACCCATTGAATAGGATGCTTTGTCTGTAGTAACAACAATCGAGCTTTGTATATCTCCAAATGTTGGTGTCATACCAATACTTGCAATCAAAATTGCAGATAAGGCAAACACCATTAGATGAGCTTTCATTAATTTTACGCCTAAATTTACATTATTTAAGGTTATGAAAAAATTTATTGACAAACAAGAAAAAACACTTCTTGTAACGAATTTCAGACTAGATATATATTAACCAGAACGTGAATTTTTGACAGTTTGTGTGTATTCTTTATTGTTACATTTAATGTTCCTTATGGAGGTGTTGTAGATGGCAATTAAGAAAAATCAGGTTCTAGTTCCTGATCATATCTATGTGCCAAAACATGAAATAATTCCCAAACAAGAAGCTGAACAAGTTCTAAAAAAATATAATTGTAAACCAACCGAATTACCATTAATCTTTGTAAATGATCCTGCAATTTTGGGACTTGGTGTAAAACCAGGTGATGTGATTAAAATTACTAGAAAAAGTCCAACTGCTGGTGAGAGTCTCTATTACAGATATGTGGTGGAAGTATAGATGGTGCATCCTTCTATAAAACGCTGGCCAGTAATTCAAGATATCCTAAAACGTGAAGGTATTGCACGTCAACATCTTAATTCCTTTGATGAATTTTTAGAACGAGGTCTTCAAAGTATTATTAATGAAGTTGAAAAAATAGACATTGAAAACGCTGAATATCCTTACAAAATTCAACTAGGTAAAGTCAAGCTACAACAACCAAGAATGATGGAACTTGATGGTTCTATTACTCATATATCACCAGCTGAAGCAAGATTGAGAAATGTTTCATACTCTGCACCTGTAATGCTGGAAGCTAGTGTTGTAGAGGATGGAAAAACTTTGGAATCTAGATTTGTTCATATTGGAGATGTTCCAGTTATGGCAAAATCAAATGCATGCATCTTACATAATTTCTCCACTCAAAAATTAATTGAACACGGAGAAGATCCAAATGATCCAGGTGGTTATTTTATCATCAATGGTTCTGAAAGAGTCATTGTAGGATTGGAAGATCTTTCTTACAACAAAATTATTGTTGATAGAGAAACTGTAGGTGGAAATATTGTTTTCAAGGCTAAAGTATATTCTTCAATTGTTGGTTATCGTGCAAAATTAGAACTTGTCATGAAAAACGATGGATTAATTGTTGCTAGAATTCCTGGCTCCCCAGTTGATATTCCAGTTGTTACATTGATGCGAGCACTTGGATTAGAATCTGATAGAGAAATTGCTGCAGTAGTTTCATTGGTAGATGAAATTCAAGATGAATTGGAAGGTTCATTTGAAAAAGCTGGTGATGTTCCAACATCAAAAGATGCAATTGTTTACATTAGTAAAAGAATTGCACCTGGAATGTTGGAAGAATTCCAGATAAAACGCGCAGAAACTTTACTAGATTGGGGATTGTTGCCACACTTGGGTAAACATCCTGAAAATAGAAAAGAAAAAGCCCAATTCTTAGGTGAAGCAGCTTGTAAATTATTAGAATTAAAACTTGGATGGATTAATCCTGATGACAAAGACCACTATGGAAATAAAGTCATAAAGTTTGCAGGACAAATGTTGGCAGACCTATTTAGAACTGCATTTAGAAATCTTGTAAGA
The DNA here is from genome assembly GCA_950073955.1 of uncultured archaeon. Lineage (GTDB taxonomy): Archaea > Thermoproteota > Nitrososphaeria > Nitrososphaerales > Nitrosopumilaceae > Nitrosopumilus. The sequence goes on from CATMRH010000081.1 coordinate 1,779, forward strand.
GACATGAAATATCAATTAGAAAGATCAGGCCAAAAACGTGGAATTAATGCAGTTGCTGCAGCAATTCGTCCAGGAATAATCACTGATAAACTAAACAACGCTATTGCAACAGGAAATTGGGGACGAGGACGTGTTGGCGTTACTCAATTACTTGATAGAACTAACTATCTTTCAACAATTAGTCATCTTCGAAGAATTCAATCCCCTCTAAGTAGAACACAACCAAACTTTCAGGCAAGAGACTTGCATGCGACCCACTTTGGAAGAATTTGTCCAAGTGAAACCCCCGAAGGTTCGAATTGTGGTTTGGTAAAAAACTTGGCACTATCTGGAATTATTTCAGTTAATGTTCCCTCTGAAGAAATTATAGAAAAACTATATGATCTTGGAACTGTACATTTCTTTGATGCCAAAGAAGATTTGAAAAAAGATGGAACTAGAATATTTGTTGACGGTCGTCTAATTGGATATTATAAAGATGGTGAAGAACTAGCTGAATCACTTAGAGACCTAAGAAGAAACTCAAAAATTCATCCTCACGTAGGTATCTCATTTCATAGATCTGATGTTAAGGTTGCAACAAGAAGACTATATGTAAATTGTAATGCAGGACGTGTCTTACGACCATTAATCATTATCAAAGATAACAAATCATTACTAACCCAAGAACTATTGGATAAAATTACAAAGAAACTACTTTCTTGGACTGATCTTTTGAGAATGGGAGTCTTGGAAATGATTGATGCAAATGAAGAAGAAAACTGTTATGTTACTTTAGATGAAAAAGATACAAAGAAGCATACTCACCTTGAAGTCTTTCCACCAGCAATTCTTGGTGCAGGTGCTTCAATTATTCCATATCCTGAACATAATCAATCACCAAGAAATACATATGAATCTGCAATGGCAAAACAAAGTTTAGGATTCTCTACACCAATGATGAATACTAGTACCTATGTTAGACAACACTTTATGTTATATCCACAAACTCCAATTGTTAACACTAAAGCAATGAAGCTTTTAGGATTAGAGGAGAGACCAGCTGGTCAGAATTGTATTGTTGCAGTATTGCCATTTGATGGTTATAATATTGAAGATGCAATTGTACTTAGTCAAGCATCAGTTGATAGAGGATTAGGAAGATCTTTCTTCTATAGAATTTATGATGCTGAAGCAAAACAATACCCAGGTGGAATGCGTGATAACTTTGAAATTCCAAATGCTGAAGATAATATTAGAGGTTACAAGGGAGAGCGCGCATACAGATTACTTGAAGAAGATGGAGTTGTTGCATCCGAATCTCCAATTAAAGGAGGAGATATTTTGATTGGTAAAACTAGTCCTCCACGATTTATGGAAGAATACAGAGAGTTTGAATCAACTGGTCCATACAGACGAGACACCTCTGTTGGTGTTAGACCCTCTGAAACAGGAGTTGTAGATACTGTTGTTATGACGCAATCAAACGAAGGTGGAAAAATGTATAAAATTAGAGCAAGAGATATGAGAATTCCTGAGATTGGCGACAAGTTTGCATCGAGACATGGACAAAAAGGCGTAATGGGAATTTTAGCTAAAGCAGAAGATTTACCATATACCGCTGAGGGAATGTCCCCTGATGTTTTGATTAATCCTCATGCATTCCCATCAAGAATGACAGTTGGAATGATGATGGAATCAATTTGTGGAAAAGCTGCAGCATTTCGTGGAAAACGATTTGATGGTTCTGCATTTGTGGGAGAAAAAATGGATGAAGTCAAACCAGTGATGGATGCACATGGTTTCAAATATTCTGGTAAAGAAATTATGTATGACGGAAGAACAGGAAAATCATTCCCAGTTGAAGTCTTTATTGGAGTTGTATATTATCAAAAACTACATCACATGGTTGCCGATAAAATCCATGCTAGAGCACGTGGACAAGTTCAGATGTTAACCAAACAACCAACAGAAGGAAGAGCAAGAGGCGGTGGATTGAGATTCGGTGAAATGGAAAGAGACTGCTTGATTGCTTATGGTGCCTCAATGATCCTAAAAGATAGATTACTTGACGAGTCTGACAAATCTGATATCTTTGTATGTGAAAGATGTGGTTTGGTAGCTTATCATGATGTTAAACAAAGAAAGTATGTTTGTAGAGTTTGTGGTGATAAAGCTAAAGTATCATCTGTATCAGTAGCATATGCATTCAAACTGCTCTTACAAGAAATGCAGAGTCTTAACATTGCACCACGATTACTAATCAAGGAGAAGATCTAGTGTCTACTCAAGCAATAAAAGCAATTGATGGAATTCGATTTTCAGTTTGGTCTCCAACTGAAATTAGAAAATATTCTGTTGCTGAAATTACTGCTCCTGAAACATATGATGAAGATGGAATGGCTGTTCAAGGAGGTCTTATGGATGGCAGACTTGGTACTCTCGAGCCTGGACAAAAATGTCTAACATGTGGAAACACAGCTGCAAGATGTCCTGGGCACTTTGGACATCTTGAACTTGCTGAACCCATCTTACATATTGCATTTATTGATAACATCTACAAACTATTACAATCAACATGTCGTTCTTGTGCAAGACTCAAAGTTCCTCAAGAAGATTTAGATGAATTCAAAAAAATCAAAACTAAAAAAGCTGCTTACACTATAATTTCTCAAAAACGTATTCCAGAACAAATTATAGATAAAGCAAAAAAAGCAAAAGAATGTCCTCATTGTGGAAAAGCA
>CATMRH010000082.1 GCA_950073955.1 uncultured archaeon
ATTTACATTTGCTACTGCAGGAAGTCAGGATTATTATTGCATATTTCATCCATGGATGGTTGGAACTGTTAATGTTAGTTAAAGTGCAGTAACTTTACTTCCTTGCTCTGATGATTCAAATTTGTAAATTCTTTCTACAGTTGAATCATCAAATATTTCTGCATCATGTGTAATTATTAGAAACTGCATTGGTGATTCTGAATTTGAAATATTTGATAACTGAGATAATACACCTACTAGTGATTTTTTTCTCTCAGCATCAAGGTGAGTTGTAGGCTCATCAAGTATCATTAGATTGAGATTTGATGCTCCTAGAAGGCTTGCCATACCTAATCGTAAAGCCAATGCAACACTAACCTTTTCACCTCCACTAAGAGATTCTAATTCCAATACCTCATTTTTTGAATAACATGTAATGGAAACATCTCTTGTTTTTTCTGATAATAAAATCCTCTGAATTTTTGTATTAAGTAGTGAGAGATATTCTGAAGCTTTAACAGATATCGTATTTAGTGCCCATGATCTTAGACTTGTAGCAACAGGCCCATCTCTGCTAAAAATATTTATTTGAATTTCATCAAGACCTTTTACATATTCTTTTACAATCTTTAGTTCTGAAATTGCATATTGAATTACGTTGATCTGTTCTTCCCCTTTAGAAATTTTTTCTGAAATTGCACCAATTTGTTGATCTATTTGAGATAAACTCATCTGTTTTTCATTTACTAATTTTTTAAGATTTAAAAATTCTTGTTCCTTAAATCCACTAGTTTCTATTTCTAATTTTAAAATATTTTCAAAAATTATTTTTGTGCGCGAATCTATTTGTGATATTTCTAATAAACTTCCATTAGTAGCTAAAGGAATTTTCTGTATGTTTTGTTTCTTTGTTTCTATTTCCACTTGGATTTTCTTTAATTCTTCTTTATTGCTAATAGAATAAGCTCTAAGCGTTGCTTCTGCATCTCGTGCATTCTGTAATTTCTCTGAAAATTCTTTTCTTTTTTGATTATACACATCTTTTTCTTTTTCTTTTGAAATAGTTTTTTCTTTTAACAACACCATCTCTTGTTTGAGATGTTTTTCTTGGAAAAGTGGATTTAGTTTTTCGACATTTGAATCACATACTGGACATTTGTTATCCTTTAACTGGAGTTTTGATGCTAGTAATTGTTTTTCTTTTAAGGATGCAGTTTGGTTTGTTAGTTCTTGGATTTTCTTTACAGTGTCCTCTATTGCTTGCTCAACTTTTTGAATTTTTGACTCTAAACCTTCTTTCAGACTAGCATGCTCAAAACAACCTTCACAATCACGTATTTTATTCTCATTTTCATTAATTTCATGCTGAATTTCATGAATTGCTTCTTTTGCATATGCTATTAGCTCTTTTCTTCTTAATCCCAGTTGATTGATTTTATCTATTTTTGGGGCTTCTGTCTCTATCTTTTTTCTTAGATCATCCACTTCATTTTGTAATTTTCCCTGTTTTGTCTCTAACTGGTTTTTTTCAGGTTTCGCCTCTTCAATTTCTTTTTGATATCTTTCTAAATCCAATGATAACTTTTCAATCTCTGTATCATCATATCCAATTTTTTCTCTTATTTTTTTACGAAATTCTTTATTTACTATCTTCATCGATTCTGATGCAACATCAAGCTTATCGATTCCTATAATTGCGTTAAGTAATTCTTTGAATTCTTTTGGTTTTGCATTAATGATTGCATTTAGCTCTCCTTGTTGAACAATCGATGCTATCTTTAATTTTTCAAAATTAAGGCCAATAGTTTTTTCAATTTCACGAGTCATTGATTCACCAAATTGCTTCCTTTCTCCAGCTGCAAGTTCAATACGATCATCTCCAATTATCTCAGAAAATTTTGCAGAAAGACTTCCTTTATTGTCTATTTTTCTTACTGCTTGGTATTGTCTACCATTAATCGAAAATCCTATTTTTGTGAACCCTTGATTTGAACCACGTTTAATCAAACTTTTGTTTGATTTTCTTGTATGTTGTCCAAACAGTGCAAATGTTATTGCATCAATTATACTAGATTTTCCTGCACCATTATCTCCTACAAAAACTGTAACTCCATTTTCAAATTCTAGTTTTGTATCTGAATGTGATAGAAAATCACCCAACTCTATTGATGTAATCATTGTTTTTTCTCCTTTTTGAATTTCTCAAAATTCTCAATAATTATTTGAGATGCCTCCTTGATTTCTCCAGATACTAAAATTGGAAGCAACTCATTTATTGCAAAATTTGCAGCTTGTTCAGAACCTAAGGCATCAACTGACAGTCTTAACATTTCATCATCAATGACATTTGGTCTATCTAAGAATACAGATGAATCCGAAACTTGTTTAGTGCTTATTCTCCAAAAACATCTGAGAACTAATGAATTTAGCCTAGCAATTTGTGCCTGAATGTGATCTGTTTCTATGTTTTCGCCTTGTATTTTTACCTCAATAATCGGTTTTTTTCTAGAATCAACTATTTTCTCGTAAATTTCATCAATTGTTTTTGATAATTCTTTGTATTCTGTTTTAAATGAAAATTGAGGTCTTGTATCTACTTGAATCCAATTGGGGATGGCCTCTTTTCCAGAAATATCTACTTCAAAGAATCCTTTTTTTGCTTCTTTAATTCCTTCACTGGTTGTTAATTCAATAGAACCGGGATAAGCAACTAGTCCATTTAGATGATTAAATTGTTTGATATCTTTATCGTGAAGATGTCCCATGGCATAATACGTAAAATTTTTTGGCAAATCCGTTGATTGTATCTCTGCAGCAAACTTGTTGAATTCTGTAATTCCTTGATGCAACACTAAAATCTTATGTCCAGAATAGTTTTGTGCAAGTTTATCTATCTCTGCAAATTTTTCTTCATATTGTGACATTTCTGTTTTCCTAATTTTATCAAATCCCGCAAGGAGTATCCCTTTGTATTCAATTGGCTTTCCTTGGCCTATGTATTTTGAAAATTCTAAATTATGGTACACATATGGTATTGGTGTAGTTCTAATCCTGCTAATATCATGTTCTCCTAAAATAAAAAATGAATCAATGCTATTTTGTTTTAATCGTTTTAACCCATTTGCCATTTGAATAATTGCAGTTCCATTTGGATTAGGTACATGAAAAATATCTCCAGCAAAAATTACAAAATCTACATGATCTTTTATTGATATATCAATTGATTGATTAAATGCATCATACACATCCTGTGCACGTTCCTCTGAACCAAACTGTACTAGTCCCAAATGCATATCTGAAATATGAGAAAATAACATTAGTCTAACAACAAATCTTTTTGAATGAGCCCCTGTGTTGATTCTACTGCAACTTCTTTCATTTTGTCTGCTTTTGCCCAAGCATTAACTGCACTTTGGTCTGCCCCCATTACCTTCTCTTTTACTTCTTCAACGTGTACCATTGATGGTAGATTTGTCCATTGACCAACAAGAACAGCATCTCCCACATTAAGCGAGGTCAATTGAGTAATCAATTCACGACTGGTAGACTCAGTTGCTGCGGCTATTTGACGCTGGTCATCTTCCTGAATAATCTTCATTATCGCAAATGACCCTAACTGGCTGAGTACATTTAGATCTACACTTCGTGGCCTCTGAGATACAATTCCTAAACCCAATCCAAATTTTCTTCCCTCTCTTGCTATTTTTGCAGCCCAGTATTTTGCGTTGGTGTCATGATCTTTTGGAATGAATACATGTGCTTCTTCTATAATTACAAAAATAGGTGAATTAAATCTGTAATTTCTTTCTCTTTTTGTTCTTCCATGTCTTGAAATACTGGCATCTTTTCTATCTTTGAGTAATTGCTGCAAGTAAAATGCAACTGCAACGTTAGCTTGTTTTTCTGACAGCTCTGAAATGTTAAGAATATTTGTACGTCCCTCTTTGATAAAACTAATTGGATCCCCCATGTCGGGATCTAAGATGTCTTCAAACCTTCTTTGAGATTCTTCTATAATATCTTGAACTCTATATGCCGATGTTCGAATTTCTTTTAGCTTTTTATCTTCCGAGTTTACAATAACTGCAACCTCATATTCTAATTTACTCCAAAATTCTTTTGATTCTTTGACATGCTTTGTAAATGCCATTCTCAAAACTCGTTGTTGAACATTTGCACCATCTCTAATTTCTAATACTTCTGATAATTGATCT
>CATMRH010000083.1 GCA_950073955.1 uncultured archaeon
CCAAGGCCTCCCATTCCTAAATCTTCAGTCCAGACATCCATGTCATTAGAATTTGAATATCCAAATTCAATTGGATAGTTCTCTTTTGTTATTAATGAGTCTAAGCAAGACTTGGCTGCCTTTAGCATGTCTTCACCGTCCTCTTTTGAAATTTCAGAACCCATTGCATTGTGACTATCGATAATCATTGTTCTTGTATAATCTCGATTTTTTGCATATTGTTCTATCTCTGTTTTCATGTAACATGGAATGTCTTCCATTCCATGTGGTGATAAGGACAAAAACAATACTGGATTTTTTCCAAATAATAAACCCGTAACCCTTGCTTTGTTAATTTGAACTGTTACTGGCTCTGTGCAAACAAGCCCCTCATCTTTGACCGTACTGTTTTTTAGATTTTCTAGATAGTTCTCTACTTCATTTTTTGAGGGTAAATTTAGTGAATGATCTGATATGCTGTGCAATACCATAGCTGATGAATTGAAATTTTTGTAAATTAGATAAGGTATATTGCTTCCTCCTACTGGGTGATATGGGCCTGGATGAATTTCTGGTAAAATCATCCTAAATTCTGTATTTCCATTAGATGATAGTAGCCTAATTTGAGATGTTGATACCTTTGTCTTACTTGAGCGTTTCTCCATTAACTCTTCTGCATCAGTAAAGTCATTTTTTTGTGAAGCCAAATATGCTTGAATTGTTTTATGTGTGCTTTTCATTCCTGGTCTTCCTGCTTTATCTGTTAATAATGACCAGACACTAGCAATGATCAAAAATGCTATTCCATATCCTAATGACATTGGATTTGTAAGCATTGAAATCCACATGTCTTGTGGAATTAATATTAGAAACATTGCAAGTGGTTGTATCAAACAAATTGCCCAAATCTTTTTGATACTAACTCCTAGAGTAGTTGTAAAAACACCAATTCTTATACTTGCACACAAAAACATTCCAAATGTTATAAAAAACAAAGATGTTTCTTTTGATAAGACAAAACTTGCTAATAATCCCATTAACAGAGTTGCAATCCATAACAAGTTTGCAAAAAGTGACACATGAAGCGATTTAGAATATTCTTTCTTTTTTGTAAATCTAGTATCAAGTAATTGTGTGATTGCTAAAACCATTACAACAAGAGGTATTCTAAACCAGAAATCTTCTGAACCAAAATATCCCAAATATGTTGTAACTGTAATAGCTACTGCAACAATTAATGAGGCAATTAAAGAAAAGTAATGTGATGATGGGTTAATCAGAGTAAGAGAAAATCTATTATGTATATTTGAAACATCATCTGGAGCTTGTTCCATTATCTTTTCACGGAGCTAGAAAGATATCGCCTATCCATGAAATTACAATTAAACTAATGGGAATTGATACTACAATTTTTGGATCTATTCTCCACCCCTTTGTCTCATCTTCAAAGAATCTCATGAGGCCTCCACTTGATGCTGGAAGTGGTGCTGCTTTTTTATCGGCCATTACAATTCGAAAACACATATTTTAACATAAAAACCTTATTGCATGTTCTTTATTTTTTTTATAGTTTCCAATAACAAATTGATCGATTTTAGAATCTCTTGTTGTTTTTCGTGGCTACTTTCCTGTTCAAGTTCTTTTGATATGAATTCTAACTTTTTTTCCAGAGTCTCTTCTAAATGTGATTTTGTGCTTTGTGTAATTTTTTCTTTTGGAATATCTTTTTTTTCAGGTTCACGCCCGCAATTAATGCATAATGCATGTCCATCTTTCATCACTCTCACCCCTTTACAATATGGACAATGTTCACTGAGCAATGTTGCACCTTTTAACAACATTTCAGCAGCTTTTTTTGTGAGATCTTTTGACACTATTTTTCTTGGATTTTCTATCTAAAAAATTCATTTGTTTTTAATTTCTAATTAGTGTCCAAACAAGGCTTAATAGTGCGTAGAATTGAATTGATTTCGAACGAATGGCAATAATTTGTAATACTTGTGGTCTACCAGATGACTTGTGTGCTTGTGGTGAACTTGCCAAAGACAGTACAAAAATTATAATTCGATTAGAAACTAGACGATTTAGGAAAAAGGGTACTATGATAGAGGGATTAGATCCTAAACTAAACAATTTAGAATCCGTTGCCAGAGATCTCAAAAATAAATACGCTTGTGGTGGAACTGCAAAAGAAGGATATATCTTCTTACAAGGTGATCATAGAGATACCATCAAAGAAACTTTGGTTGGATTAGGATTTTCTGAAGATAGTATAGAACTACATTAGAAGAAATTGCAAACTTCAAACAAAATTTTCCAAGCTCTTGGAATTCCTTTTACAGCATTAGTATCTGTAATTTTTGGTTTACTTCTTGTTTCATTTCCAATCGGAATTTTTGTTGTTTTTGAAAGTGAAATTGGTGGAGATATCAATTATGAGTATCCTCTAACTCATTTAGAACTTTTTGATGGAACAGAACTGTATCAAGCTCCAATTGACATCAGTATTGGTGATGCATTTGTTATATTGTGGACTTTTTATGTTATACTTTTTGTAATTGCCATATTAGGTCCAAAACATGGATTCTTGAAATCCCTTTCATCGATAATTTCTTTTGGAAAATATGACACTAATTCAAACTATCTTATTAATATAATAAAGTGGTTTTCAATTTTGGTTCTAATTTCTATATTGATTAATTTTGTTCAAGAGCAATTTAGTATTGTAACTATTCCTCCTCTTGTTGACAATGATCTTATCCAGTTTTTTTATGTAAGTCTTGCTCCATTGGTGGAAGAATTTGGATTCCGTTTAGTCTTGATTGGGGTTCCACTATTTGTTATTTATTCTCACAAATCTTCCATAAAATATTTTATCAAATGTTTATGGGATCCAGGTAATTTAGATATTCATGATTCTAAAAAAGCAATTTTCTTGATTGTTTTTGTTGGTTTTGTTTTTGGATTTGCACATATTGCCTTAGGTGAATCTTGGAGCGAAGGTAAATTTGTTCAAGCTGCAGCAAGCGGAATTATTTTAGGATGGGTATATCTTAGATATGGCTTTATTGTTTCTCTTTTAATTCATTGGGCTACAAATTATTTTATATTTTCATATGCAAATTTCATTTCGCAATTAAATTTTATTTCAATCGAGGCAGCATTTTCTCATTCATTGATGTCATCGTTAGAACTGTTGTTTTTGGTTACAGGCTCTCTATCAATTTGTATGTTATTTGTTAGGAGATTTTATTCTAAAAGAGTGTCTAATTTAGAGATTTAGAGCTACTTTCAATCCTTTGTATCTATTTCTAATTGTAACCTCAGTTACTCCTGCTGCTTCAGCTACATCTCGCTGTGTTTTGTTTTCTCCAAGTGTTACACATGCAACATAAAGTGCAGCTGCTGCTAGTCCCATTGGGTCTTTTCCTGCAGAAATTTTGAGTTCTTCAGCAGTCTGTAAAATTTTTGTTGCTTTTCTTTTAGTTTTTTCAGATAATCCTGCTCTACTTGCAATTCTTGAAATACAATTGATTGGATTAACCACCGGCATTTTTAAATTTAGTTCTCTTAATAATAGACGATAACATCGAGCAATATCTTTTCTTTTAATGTTACTTGCTTGTGCAATATCTTTTAATGTTCTAGGAGTTTCTGTATCTCTACATGCTGCATAGAGTGCTGATGCAATCAATGCTGAAATAGATCGTCCTCTTACAAGTCCTTTTTCAAGTGCTTTTCTGTAAATGTATGCTGCTTTTTCAATAACTGCATCTCCTACTGCTAGTTTGTCTTTTAGTCTATCTAATTCACTAAATGCTTGTCTAAAGTTTCTATCTACTGGTTCATGAACTTGACTTCTACTATCCCATGTTCTGAGTCTTTCAATTGTACTTTTCATAGCAGCAGTAAGTGGTTTTCCAGTTGCATCTCTATTTTGAGGATTGATGACAGTTGCTAATCCCATGTCATGCATTGCAAGCGAAGTTGGAACTCCGGCTCTGCTTTTGCTTTCACCCTCATTTGAAAATGATCTCCATTCTGGTCCTGACTCTGTTACTTTATCCGTAATTACAAATCC
>CATMRH010000084.1 GCA_950073955.1 uncultured archaeon
TGCACGTTCTCCTTGAAAGTTTTCAATTAAAATTTTCTTTCCATCTACTTTTACTGTGACTGGAAAGTGTGCAAACACAATCTTCATTTTAATCGTATATCCTTCTACTAAACCTTCACAAATATTTCTAATAATTGATCTTGCAGTATGTAAAATAGAATAATCTCTTTTTCTAAAACCTATTGTCTTTAAGATAATTTTACTTTCTGTTATCTCTACATTTATTGGGATTTTATGAAAACTTTTGAAGGTTTTACCTAATGGACCTTCAAATCTCAACATGTGTTTATTCTGTGTAACTTTTACTCCCTCTGGAATAATTACTTCATCCTGAAATTTTTCAAGTTGCTTAGTAGACATATCCTATCAAAAATCCCCCAATTCCTTTCTCTACTGCTTCATGATGAGACATTACTCCTTGATTTGTTGTAACTAGAAGCATTCCTCTATTGTATGCAGGCAAATATTGTTGTTCCCAGCTGTTAAATTCATCATTTTTTACTTTGAATCTTGGGGAAATTGCTCCACATTTTGTTATTTTTGCTAATAGATTGATTTTGAATTTTCCGCCTCTTTTGTCGTCAATATGTTCAAACTCTCCAACATATCCACCTTTTTGAAGGGTCTTTAGAACTTCAACCCCTATTTTTGAAGTTGGGAGAATAATGCATTCATCTCTTCTTCTTGTTTCATTATTGTATAATGTGACAAATAGATTTGCTAAAACGTTAGTTGCTGGCATGATATCACCTATTTTTCCTAAATCCTAAAGATACTGCTACTTCTCTAAAACATCGTCTGCATAACATTAAATCGTATTTCTGTATAACTGCTGTATAATCTCCACATCTCTTACACCATCTTGAACCTCTACCAAAGTCATGTTTTTTTCTTCCAGTAAATTCGTATGATCTATCTTTTGGCATTATTCTATCGTCACTCCAAACTCTTTTACTAGATAATCCTTTGCTTCTTGACTTGTAATAATGTGAGATTTTCCAACACTTGCTTTGTGCTTGCTTCTTTTTCTTATTCCATAACCTGGTCTAGTTAATGCAATTGAGATTCCAAGACCCAAAATTCCAATTTGTGGTTCATATTTGACACCTGGAATGTCTATGTGTTCATTAATTCCAAATGAATAGTTTCCAAAATTATCAAATGATTTACCCTTAACAGTATCTCCTTTTGCATCTAATAGTCTTTTTAGTAATGTTATGGCATCTTCTCCACGAACTGTTACAGACACTCCTATTGGTTCTCCTTTTCTAATTCCCCAATCTCTTTGTGTCTCTTTTGCATTACGTGAAGATGGTTTTTTTCCTGTAATTTGTTCAAGTGCTCTCTTTGCAATTTCAATTGCATCTCCAGACTTACCTACTCCCATGTTAAGAACTATTTTATCTAAAGATATTTTTTTCATTGGGGATTCTGTTGTTTGAGACATATAATCACTTTAGTTGAATTACTGGCTCCTCTTTTCCTATTGCCATTACAATGTCATATGGAATTTCGATTTTCCTATCTCCTAAGACAAGAACTGCTCTTTTTGGAAGAATGAATGTTCCTTTTTCTATAGTTTCAATTTTACCTATTTGCCCTGCGTTAACTCCTCGTGTTACCATACATTGGCAACCTGCTTCCATTTTTATAACCTCAAGAATTTTTAGATCTGGAATTTGTATCAAACATGTATCCCCGACATTTAATTTGGTATCCAAAATTAATGAACGCCCGTCATGGAATCCTATCTGCATTTTTCCTTTGTTAATTGTAGTCTTGCTAATTACTCGAACAAGTTTTTTTGATTTTTCTGATTTGTTAATCTTAATCGGTGTTAACAATTTTTTTTCTGAAGGAACTAAACGATAAATATCTGGAACATTTTCTAATTCTACTACATCCATTAATCCAATTGCATGATGAAGTGATTTTCTTACAACTCCGTCAATTTTCACTTTACCTGAATATATTGCAGATTTTGCTTCTCTAAGACTTGTAACTATTTTTAGCGTATCTCTTAGAAATACTGCAGTAGGCACAGAATAGTTCTTTTTGTGTGGACCTGGCCTTACTGTGATAACAAATCTCTTACTTTTTCTGGTAATTCCCCAGAACTGTGGAGCCATTTGACGCTTGAGTTTTTTACTTCCTGCTATGCTGACCATTATTTCTCATCTTCCTTTTTTTCGGTTTTCTTTACCTCTTTTGTTTCTTTAGAGACTTTTTTCACTGTCTCTTCTTTAGCTGGTTTTTCTTTAGGATCCTCTTTAGGTTGCTTTCTTGGGTCTTTGCCTTCAAGTCTTGCCATTCTCCATTTGTCTCCAGTGTTAAGTGAAGTGACTACAAGATTTGATGTATGAATGTAAACGTCAAATTTGTCTCCTTTTGTTTTTTCTTTTTTAATTCCTTCAATAGATACGCTGTTTTTTTGAGTAGAAATTGTTGAAATTTTACCATCTACTCCTTTGTATTCTCCTCTGACAATTCTAATACTATCTCCTTCAATAACACGAACACTCCTTTTTCCATATTTTTTGTGCAGATCTTTTGATAATGCACTTCCAAGCTGCTTACTTTTTGTTGTGAATGTTGCTTGATAAATCATTTTGTTGCGCATTTTAGTTGGTTTCATTTTTTTATACCACCATTGATGCCAGGTTAGCTACTCTTGGCCATTTTTCTGAAGCTTCTGCTGCAACTGGTCCTTTGATATCAGTTCCTCTTGTTTCTCCTTCTGGAGTAATTAGAACTGCTGCGTTGTCCTCAAAACAAACTCTAACGCCATTTAATCTACGAACTGCATATTTTTGTCTGATAATTACTGCACCATGTACTTGCTTTCTTAATTCTGCTGGTCCTTTCTTTACAACAACATTACAAAAATCTCCTACTGCTGCTGCAGGAAGTCTAGATACTCTTGTTTTATGTCTTGGAACATTAATTATTTCTAAAATTTTAGCACCAGAGTTATCAGCGCATACAATTTGTGCACCAACCGGAATTACTCTTGTAACATATGGACGGAATTCTTCTACTCCTTTACCTGCTTGTTTTGCCATTATGATCTAACCTCTACCACTACATATGATACTGATTTTGATATTGGCCTGCATTCCGCGGTTAATACAAAATCTCCAGATTCAACATCAATACAATTTGGCACATGTGCGTGAATCGTACTTTTACCCCTTGCATATCTCTTAAATTTACTAAAGTAAATTGGCGCTTCTTTTTGTAGTGTAATTGTCTGCTTTGCTTTACTGCCTGTTACCTTTCCATCGAAGAGTTTTCCTCTTACTGACAAGTTTCCGTGGAATGGACAATTCCTGTCTGTGCATTTTCTTTTTGGTTCTTTTACTTTTAGTCCGATGTTTAGGGTCATGCTTTTCCTCCTATTCTGTCAAATGGTCTTTTTGCAATTTTAGAGCCATCAATAACTATGTCTTGATTTTGAATTGAGAATTTCCAACTATTTTTTGCTTTGGCAATTGATTTCATCCCATTCTTTGTGTTTATTCTAAACATTGATTTTGTTTCATCAACAATTCTCCCATTTAATCCTATGATTTGCGGATTTGTCGATTTAGTAATCTCAGTACGTAATCCAATGAATTCATGTGATGCGATATTGTCTATTGTAATCATTTCTCTCTTTTCATCTCGTTTACTCTAGTTAGCATTCTTGCAATATCATGACGTAGTGGTTTTAGCTTACCACTTTGTTTTCGTAGTGTACCTTTAGCCCCATCAACTCTAAGTTTAGTGAGTTCGCTTCTTGATTCCTGAATCTTACTTTTAAGATCTTTTTCGTTTAATTGTTTAATGGTTTTCATACTAATTCTAGTCATTTTAATCTGTTCTCCTCTTCCTCTAATGTCTCCAAACTCTTCATTTTTTCTTCTTCAATAACAATTTGTTCTGATTCTGTTTTTACCTTCTCTGTTTCGTCACTAACCTTCTCTGTTTCGTCACTAACCTTCTCTGTTTCGTCACTAACCTT
>CATMRH010000085.1 GCA_950073955.1 uncultured archaeon
TATTAGATTTGTTCTGTAAATTCTTCAGTACCATCTTTAGTGATTACAAGAACATCTAATCCATCACCGCTTGCAGAATCTCTTAGAATTGCTGTACGAACGGCACGTTTAGCCAAATCAATTGCATCGTCTTTAGTCATGTTTGGTTTGAATTGAGGATCTAAGATACCTAATGCCATTTCAGCACCAGTTCCAACTGCGGCATATTCATCAGGAAGAACTGAACCTAATGGGTCAAGAGTATACATTATTGGTTTGTCAACAACACCGCCAACGATCACTTGGGTCAATAATGGGAAATATCTTCGCTCATACATCATATTTGACATCATTTTAGCAATAGTATTTGGAGGAACATCTCTCTTAATTTCCATTTTTCTAATTTTTGCAAGGGCCGAAATTTGCAAGGACAGAATTTGCATGTCTGCCACAAGACCAGCACAAGTTGCGCCTACTTTAGAAGTTATAGGAAATGTTTTCTTGGTTGATTTGCTCACAAGAAAATTTCCAAATGCGATCCTTTTCTCACTGGCAAAAACCACACCACCATCAAAAGTAATTCCAACAGCAGTTGCACCTGGCATGTACATTGACATAATTCAAATAATTTTGCAGCATAATAAAGGGCTTTCTACATAACATGCATGATTACAAGTAAAATAGCCACACAAAATTTCAGAGATCTTTACTAGTTCTTTGCAAAGTTTTCCATAATCAAACAAATACACTTGGTTGTTTTCTTTAACAAATCAACCCTAGCAAATTCATTTGGAGAATGAATTCTAGAAAACATGTAGGTACTGCCTATCGAAATACATGGAGCTTTTAGAATATCAACAAATGTGTACATAGGACCCGTTCCAGCATTTGAAACATTTAGGATAGATGTTCCAAATGATTTGTCAGCTGCCTCTTTAACTTGGGTTACAAATGGTTCTGAAGAATTTGTTCTAGCAGCTGCCTCGCCATGAAATACTTTGATTTTAACATCAGCAAATCCTTTGGATTTTAGATGTTTTTTTAATCTCATAACTTGTTTTTTAGGGTCCATTTTAGGTACTAATCTAAAATCAATTTTGACTAGAGCTTCACCTGGAAGAACTGTTTTTGCGCCATCTCCAGTATATCCAGAAATAAATCCAGCAATATTGCAAGTAGTACCACCTGCCAAGGCCTTTTTTACATCCATTCCTTTTTTATTTCCTACAAAAGATTTGATTCCAAATTCTTTTTTGAAAATATTTTCATCAAATGGTTCTTTCCTAATTAGTTCTAAGTCTTTTTTTGAGAATGGTGTGACTTCTTTGTGCCAATCTTTTATGAGAATTTTTCCATTGGAATCTCTAAGGGTCTTGACAGCATCAATTAATCTCCATGCAGGATTTTTTATCAAAACTGCCAAACTTGAATGAGCATCAATAATTGATTCTTTTATGGATAATTCAACAAACAGCAATCCTTTCATCCCAAGGCCAATAATGGGTCTATTTTTTACATCAACATATCCAAATTCCCAAATAACCCCATCACAGGAAAATTTCTTTTTGTATTTTTTTAGATACTTTTGAATATGAGCACTTCCAGTTTCTTCTTCGCCTTCAATTACAAATTTTATGTTGCAAGGAACATCACCAGTTGTTTTCAGATATGCTTCAACTGCTTTGATTCTTGTAATTAATTCACCTTTATCATCAGTTGCCCCTCTTCCAAAGATCTTGTTTCCTTTTCTCGTTCCACTAAATGGAGGGTCATCCCATAAATCAAACGGTTCAGCTGGTTGTACATCATAGTGATTGTAAAACATCAAAGTCTTTGTTGAGTTTTGTTTTGATTTTATTTCTCCATAAACAATAGGCGCAACTCCTTTTTTCAATCGTAAGATTTCAGATTTTAGTCCAGATTTTTTCAACAATTTTTTTACAAGTTTTGCACATTCTTCAATTCCTTCATTTTTTGCTGAGACACTTGGCTGTCTAATCAGAGTTTGTAGGTCTGAAATTAGATTATTCATGTTAGAATCTATGTGTTTCAGTGTATTCATTTTATTCACACAATTTTATCAAAAGGCTTCATCACTGTTGGAATCTCATCTAAAAGATCCATAGGTGTAATATGTAACCCTAATTTCTTTTGAACTGCTTTTCCTGCCAATCCATTGATGAATGTAGCTGCTGCCGCAGATTCCAAAGGATTTCGATTTTTTGATAGCATTCCTGCAACTAATCCTGAAAGAACATCACCAGTTCCACCAACTGTCATGGCAGGAATTTTTTTCTCATAAAGATAAGTAGTTGAACCGTTTGAGATCACATCTGTTTGGCCTTTTAGTAAAACCGTGATTCCGTATTTCTTGGCATTTTTTTCTACCAATCGAATTCGATCGTTTTTTGAGTCAGAAGGAGAATCTCCAAATAATCGCTTGAATTCTCCAGCATGGGGAGTTACTACAACATTTTTGTTTGCTAAAATAGGTAAAACTTCAGGAATTAGTGCACTGGCATCTAATGATAATCTAACATCTCTATCTAAAAGTGATTTAACTAGAAGTAACAATGCATTTTTTTCTTGTATTGCAAGACCCATACCAATCGTTGCAGAATCCAAGTTAGTAGGTAATGCACCTACAAGTTTGTTTACAGCACCACGAGTTAATTTTTGATCAACTAAAGGAATCACAATAAGATTTGGAGAAATTGCACGTGTTGGTGTTACATTGATTTTTGGGACAGAGGTATAAACTAGATCAGTTCCACATCTAAGAGCAGCAATCGAGGATAAAACAGGAGCACCGTGATAGATGTAGCTCCCGCCAACCACAAGAACAATTCCATTATCACCTTTTCTCGATTTAGATTTTCGAGCAGGAATGAATTTCTTAACAATTGAAATTGAGAGATTTTTTCGTACCATTACAATATACTCTTAAAAATAGAGGAATAAATCTTGTTTTGAAGTTTTGATGAAAGATTAAGATGATTTTTTGGTAGTTTTTTTGCTAGTTTTCGTAGTTTTTGATTTTTTAGAGGTTTTTTTTATCCCTCTGCCAAAAAATGCCTTTCTTGCAAAGCAGAGATAGGTAGTATGGCCTATTCCTTGAAAAGAGTGTCTGGTTTTTCCTTCTCTAGCTTCGATTGTGCGTAAAATATGTTCAGTTGATTCTATGTCAGTAAATTCATTTTCAACTAGAGACATAGTCAATTTTTCTAATTGATTCATAGTAGGACAAATGGCAAAAACTGCACCGCTGCCTTTTAGCATCTGTCGCACTTGAGGAATAACAGTCCAAGGATCACCCAAATCAATCAAGGCTACATCAATGTCTTCCAGTGGCATTTTTTTCCTAGTCTTTAGATCCAAATTATGCTGTGTTACATATTTAGAAACTCCTGCTTTTTTGATATTTTTTTCAGCTATTTTCATGAAATTTTCATTAACATCAAAAGTGTATACATGACCGCGTGGTTTTACAATATTAGCAATAAAAGAAGTAAGTGAGCCACTACCAGTTCCAATCTCCAAAATTTTTTGGCCGCTGCCAATTCCAGATCTTGCAACAATGTAGCCAAGATCTTTTGGATAAACAATTTGTGTGCCATGTTGAATTTTCATTACATAATCATACATTGTGGGTTTTAGAAGATAGACATACTTGTCCTTGTTTGTGTTTACTCTAGAACCATATTCTTTTCCAATTGCATCAGAATGTTTGATTACTCCAATATGAGTATGAAGTGATTCTTTTTTTGAAATTTTCATTAACCATTTTTTTGAGTGATTAAAGTAAAACAGTACAGGAGAATTTTGTTTTATTTTATCCACATATTTGCCCTAAAAATTTTAGATAAGAATCTTTGTTAAGTTTCGTTCTTCAACGGTTACTCCTTTGGGTAATTCAACATCAAATTTGGGTATCTCTGGCTTAATTTTACGTTCAGTAATTTCTTTACGTGGAA
>CATMRH010000086.1 GCA_950073955.1 uncultured archaeon
AGTTTTTCTAAAAATTAAATTAACAAGTTTCGGACTTTGTAAAAAATTAAGTTTTTCTAAAAATTAAATTAACAAGTTTCGGACTTTGTAAAAAATTAAGTTTTTCTAAAAATTAAATTAACAAGTATTAAACTAAAGATTTTAAAAATAATTAAAAGAAGAAAGGAAGTTTACCAGTATTTACCGTTGTCTGGAATCAGACCAATACCTTCTCTTTCAAAGTGTCTATCCAATTCGTCAACCCATCTCTCACGATTGTCTTTGTAAGCCCATCCGTGTACACGTAACCAGAATGATATCATTCCAAGAAGGAATACTGTGAACATAATGGTTCCGAAGATGTAAATCATTACATCATAGAATAATGGATCATAGTTTGGTCCTAGTTGTCCTGTTATTGATGACAGGATGTTTAGGAAAATACCTACGATAGGAATCATGATATTTTGGCTCTATTTGTGCGATATATACATTTCTTTTATTTTCAGAAAGAACGAGATCAGTATTCACTAATGATATCTAATAAAATAAGAGAAAAATAAAGAATTTTTATCCTCTGCCCATTGCTGCGTATTTACCTTGTCTAGATCTTAAGAACAAGGCTCCTGCAGTTCCACCAAAGACTGCAGCTGAAATAGCTGCTGCTCCAAATACACCATCTGCGCTAAGAACTGGAGTTCCTGAACCAGCTCCTGGATTTGCTTCAGCAGATTCAATTCTTCTACGTTGAAGTTCTAGTGCTTCTTCTAGTGTGTATTTGCCAGTTTCACCTTGTGAACCAACATTGCCCATGTATTGTGCAAATGCTACTGTATTATCTGCATAATAGCCCATGGTAAATACAGCAATCAACATTACTGCGAAAAGTACTTTTGTATTCATATCGTTTTACCTGTTCGTTTTGAAGTCAAGTACATATTTAACTTTTATTCTAAACTTGAAATTTTAATATAATGTACGAGATCAGTAAAAGTAACGTTTAATTCTGTTCTTAAATCAGCCGAATCATGGGACGAATGCACACACATAGACATGGAAAATCACATTCTATTAGACCAGCAATATTGCGTGTACCTTCTTGGATTACACAAAGTCCAAAGGAAATTGAAGAGTTAGTGGTAAAATACACTAAAGATGGATTAACTCCTAGTCAAATAGGAATAAAATTAAGAGATCAACATGCAATTCCTCTAATAAAACCAATTACCAAAAAAGGCATTGGTGAGATTTTAGAAGAAAATGGTTTGAAAACAGAAATGCCTGAAGATCTTGAAAATATTGTAAACAAAGCAGTAGGTCTTCAAAAACATCTTAAAGTAAACAGAGGGGACTATAGAAATGTACGATCTTTGGAATTACTTGAAGCCAAAGTTCACAGACTATCTGTTTACTACAAAAGGATTGGAAGAATTCCAAAAACCTGGAAGTATAAAGCCGTGGTTGCTCAACTAGAGTAATGACAAAATCGCTTGATGAGTCACTTTCATTTTTCAAAGATAAAATTTCAGATTGCATAAAGTCTAAAAAATCAATTTTTGTCACAACTCATATTGATTGTGATGGACTTACATCTGGCAGTATCATTACAAAAGCTCTAATCAGAGCTGGTGCCAAATGCACTGTTAGAACATCAAAAGAATTTAGTAAAAAGGTAGTAGAGTCTTTCAAGACAGATTCTCGAGATTTTCACGTAGTAACAGACCTAGGAGGAGGTTTTGCAAAGGAACTAAATGAAACCTTGGGTGACAACTGGATTATTTTAGACCATCACCAGATTCCAGAAGAAGAGTTGGATAATCAAAATGTCATCAATGCTTGGAGATATGGAATTGATGGAGGGGTTGAGATTTGTGCAGGTGGAATGGCATATCTTGCGTCAATGGCACTTGATGAAAAAAATTCAGATTTGTCTGCTATCGCAGTTGTTTCAGCATTAGGAGATAGACAAGACCAGGGAGAAAGAAAGTCATTTACAGGTAAGAATTTTGAGATTGCTAATACTGCCAAAGATCTGGGTTTGGTAGATATTGATTTGGATTTATTATTAGTTGGAAGAGAAACTAGACCACTTCCTGATGCCCTAGCATTTACTTCACAACCATTTATCGAAGGTTTAACATGGAACAGAGATGCATGTCTTGCTCTTCTAAATTCATCAGGAATTCAGTTAAAGGATGGAGGAAGATGGAGAGTTCCAGCAGAACTAAATGAGGAAGAAAAAAGGCTAGTAATTGAATCAATTACTAAATTTACTTCTGGAAAAAATGCTACTGAAATCATGTCAGAATTAATTGGATATACATACACGTTTCCAAGAGAAGACAAAAGAAGCTTCTTGCGAGACGGGAGGGAGTTTTCAACTATGCTAAACTCATGTGGTAGAATTAATCATTCTGGTGTTGGAATGGCGATTTGTATGGGAGATAGGAATAAGATTCTAAGAGAGGGAGAAACCATTCTGAAGGAGTATAGAAAGAGGATTAGAGAATGCATGAATATTTTATCAAATGAAAGATGGAGAATTTCAGAAAGTGAAACTTGTGTTATGGTAAATGGTGAAGACATAGTACCAGAGACAATGACTGGAACTATTTCATCATTAATTGCAGGATCGCCAAAAAATGCTGGAAAAATTGTAATTTTGAGAACGAAAGGAGAAGAAAACACAATAAAGTTTTCATCAAGAAAATCCTTTAGTTGTAAATCTGACATCAATCTTAGTGAACTAATGAGAACAGGTGCTGAGAAATTTGATGGTATTGGAGGCGGTCATGATGCAGCAGCAGGAGCAAAAATAACTAAAGACAAATTAGATGAATTTCTTAATTATTTAGAAGTAAATGTCATTAAAGTGTCAAGTACAGATAGTTCTGAATAATATATCAAAAGAAAAGGCAGAAACTGTCAAAAATGCACTAGAACCTGATAATGTAAATTTTCCAGAAGGATTGAGTCTTTATGTTGAAAATATTGATAACAAACTAGTTTTTAATTTTGAAAGTAAGGATAACATGAAACAACTTATTGCTACTGTTGATGAAGTATTAGAACATGTCCAAGTTGCATTAAAGGTGATTGAATAATGTTAGATCCTAAATTAATCAAAGAAAAACCACAGATTATTCGAGACATGCTCAAAGCAAGGTCTGTAGATTTTGATTTAGATGCATTAATAGAATTTGATCAAAAAAGGCGTGAATTTATAATTAAAACAGATGAATTAAGAAAAAAGAAAAACCAAGTCTCCTTAGAAATTTCACAAAAAAAGAAGGTTGGTGAAGACACATCATCAATTTTAGATGATATGAAAAATGTTTCAGTTGAACTTTCAAAACTAGAATCAGAACAAGAAACTATTGAAAGCAAGTATTCTAGATTGGCATTAACAATTCCAAATCTTATTCATAAATCAGTTCCAGTTGGAGTAGATGAAAGTACTAACAAAGAAATAAGAAAATGGGGGAATATTCCAAATTTCAATTTTAAAATAAATGATCATATTGATATTTCTGAAAATTTAGATTTGGTAGACTTGGAAAGAGCTGCTAAGGTTGCAGGAGCCAGATTCTATTATCTAAAAAATGATCTAGTAAGGTTAAATCAATCACTAATTCACTATGCACTAGATTTTCTGGCAAAAAAAGAATATTCTCTCATTCAACCACCATACATGATTAATCGAGAATCAATGGAGGGAGCGATAATTGCTGATGACTTTGAGGATGTCATCTACAAGGTTGAAGAAGAAGATCTGTACATGATTGGAACATCTGAACATGCTATGGCAGCAATGCACTCAAAAGAAATCATTGAGGGAAAAGATTTGCCTATAAGATATGCTGGTGTTAGCCCATGTTTTAGAAAAGAGGCGGGGGCACATGGAAGAGATCAAAAAGGAATTTTCAGGG
>CATMRH010000087.1 GCA_950073955.1 uncultured archaeon
ATAATCATGGTTCATGGAGAACATAACAGATCAAGAAACAATGGAGGATTTGCCCTGATAATTTTAGGTGCATTATTGTTATTTCTTGCACCAAATATCTACCCAAAAATGCCAGGTTTAGGTACAATGGCATTGTTTGGAGGGATAATTTTTGGTGGAATTGGATTTTACCTAAAATTTTTCAGAGACAGGATTAAACAAAAATAGGAAAGATTCATCTTTTAGGAATATTGTTTAGTGATATGGGGTTTTTTAGTAAGAGAAATGCAGATGGAATGATTTCGGAAAAAAGTGAAGAGTGTGAACAAAAAGATGATCTTCGGACAGAAGCTGAAAATATTCAAAATGAGTCTAGTGAAAAACAAGAAGAGCTAAACATTATCAGAGACAAGAACCAGAGTGTAAAAGAAGAATATAATACTACAGTTAGCAACTTGATGTTAGTTAAAAAAGAACTTAATTACAAGAACATGGAACTGGACGCAGTTCAAATAGATTATAAAAAAATCAGAGAAAAAATTAAAAATTTTGAGAAGATCAAAGATTCAGAATCAATTAACGAATTCAATAAAACTGAAAAAAATCTTTCGAAAATGAAACAAGAACTAAATAAAATCACAGAAGAATATGCTCAGATTAAAAAACAAGTTGAACAAGAACAATCTACACTCCATAACATCATAACCCAACAGACGGAATATCAAAAAGAACTAGATGAAGCAAGATCTAGACTATACAATGCAAAAGAAGAATTGAATGGAAAAGATAATTTTCAAGATATGAGCGTTTTAACGCCTAAAGAAAGAGAATTCATCCAAGGAGAGAGTTCAAATCAAAAAAGTTCTGCAGGAGTTATTGAGGCAGCAAGTATAGTAGTAAGCTCATTAAAGTCAAAACTCAATATGGCACAAAAAGAACTAGAAGCAGTTCAATTACTTTTAGAAAAAGAAAGGAAAGAACATGAAAGAACCAAACAAAAATTAGAAAAACTCAAGTAATTAACAAAATCATTAGAAATATTATAAACTTTCAAAATGCTTTTTCCATTTTAATTTTATTTCTTGTTCTGAAATTCCCATATCATACAATGGAGAAGTCACTTCAGATACGTCGGAGACATCAACTAATACAATTGAATTGATTGGACTCTTGATTCCCTTTTTTCTATAATGGCTAAGAATTTCTTCGTACAAAGAATCATCTTTAATGATTCGAGCTTGACCTTTGAATAGATAGCCCTTACGTAGAAGAGGATCAATTACATTAATTTCCACATTGGGATTACTCTGTAAATTCTTTATAGTATCAGGTGAGCGAATATCTGCAAATGCCAACACTTCGGATGTCCAGCCAATGATAGTTCCTTTTGGAGAAATGTTTGGTTTTCCATCAGGGGTAACAGTTGCTACATAGCCTAGCTTTTGAAGATCCAAAAAGTCCTTAATTTTTTGAGTAATCATGGCAATCGTTACTACAAATAACTGCAATGTAATTAGTTTTCAGGATTAGCGCATAACTTCAGTCATCCATTGAGAAAAGAAGAAAAATCCAATTCCACCGCTAATAATTGCAATCCAAGAAATAACCTGTTTATTTTTAGACATTATGAAGATAATTGTCCAAACTCACTATTGAATCTAATTGAATTTTCCCAGCAATTATAATTAGACAGTAGTAAAGTAGCAATATTGGCAAGTATCAAAGATATTGGAAAATTCTTTATATTTATTGTTGGGGGATTAGTGGCCATAATAGTTGGTTCTTTTATGATTCGAGGAACTATGCATATGTGGGACAAGCCAGAAGATGGAAAAAAAGATGAGAAAGATAATGACTAAAAAACAAGTGCTGCCAAATAACATTAGAATTGCTTCAAGACTCTTCAATTAGAAAATCACTTGATCAATACATAAAAAGAAGAATTCAAGAGATACCAACTGAAATTAAGCAAACATTTCCAAACATCAAAAAAATTTGGAAGTGTGATGATGAAGTAGATTTTCTTTATGGATACTATATTGGGAAAATTGAGGAAGGATCTTTGCATTATTTACTCAAAGCAACTCGTGCATCAGCTGGAGGTTATGTGGATACTTTTGAAATAAGAGGTATCATTGAAACACACAAGAAAGAATTGAAAGATACAATAAAATCTGCAATTAATTAGTGAAGTAAAAATACTACATCAATTATGATAAAATATGGTAGGACCACAAGATGGGGGTTTTGGATTTGATCAATCTAAAAAATATACAAGTGTAGATAATCTTGATGAGGTTTGTGTCCAGTGCCAAGCAGGTCAGCACAGAAAGTGTTTGAAAAAAGTAGGACAGCGAGAGGTTTGCGAGTGCGAACAATGCATGATTTATGGTTAAATTAAGAGATAGATCAGGTAATTTTTAATAATAATAGAAATTAAGAATAGTCTTGCGAAGTCAATACACATTCGAATGCAGGTTTTGTGGTGAGGATTTTGGTACAAATGTCATAGATCTGGCATTACATATTGCTAGGATTCATGACAAACCAAGAAATTAGTTTTGTTAGTTGAAAATTAAAGACTCGATAACTTGTTTTCAAGTTCCTGAATTTCTTTTTGATATGAATCAGAAACATTTTTGGTAAATTCTTTGTGTGCTGAAATGATTGTAGATAAAGCCTCCCTGTAATTTGGATGTCCTTTCTTAATTACATCACATGATTCAAGCGAAGTTATATGACCTGTCACAGTCGCAATTGCCCCTTTGTGATTGAATTTTATGATTCCACCAAAGGTCTCAATTAGCATGTAAGCAGATTCTGCTTTACACTTGTAAGTAACTCTTCCAGTTTCAGTATTGAATAATTGTGTGACACCTCATGGTTTTCTTGTTACAATAACTGTCATAAGATATGAAAAAAATATCCGATATTAATGATTTTAGAAAAAAGATTTTCTAGGCAGTTGCGTCAGCAGGGGCTGCAGCAGTTGCTGCCAGAGTCTTGTCAATCTCATTTATGGCAATCTTGTCTCTTCCGATTAGTTCAAACTTTTGTATCAAAGTTTCAAACTTTGTTTCCTCTTGAACTTGTTCATTGACAAACCATTCTAGAAATGCATATGTTGAATGATCCTTGTCTTTTTGTGAGATTTCGACCATCTTATGAATTGCAGTAGTAACTGTTTGTTCGTTCTTTAGTGCAGTTTTTAGAATAGACTCTAGAGATTTGAAATTGCTTGCAGGTGATTTTGTAGCAGGAATTACTGCAGAAATACCCAAATTATTCAGATAATGAATAAATTTCAGCATGTGTGTTCTCTCTTCGTCTGATTGTGCATAAAAGAAACTAGCACCACCTTCGTATCCAGTAACCTCACACCACGAAGCCATTGCCATGTAGCTATTTGATGCGCTTGCTTCTAGAGTGATTTGATTGTTTAGTGCTTTTTGCATGTTTTTTGAAATTTTCACAATATTTTCATACTTGAATTTAATTTAAACAATTCTAATTATTCAAAATTGAAATCTAGTAATTACAAACACTATTGCAAATCCAGATAAAAAGACAATTCCTGCAAAACTCAAAATTTTCAAAAACATAGATGGCTGAGAGGCTTTATCAAGAAATTTACCTGTAACTAGCCTGAAATTAAAAACTGCAATCACAGGAGCAATTAGAAATGACAAAACTGTTGCAAAGTCAACTAGTTGCTTTAGGTTATTTT
>CATMRH010000088.1 GCA_950073955.1 uncultured archaeon
AAACAAAACAAAATTGTTGATAATATGGGAGTTATTTTAGAAAAACCATATGATGATGCAAGGACTAAATAATACTGATTATGGGTGAACAACATATTGGTTATTGACACTGAAACTTGTAAACATCAACCAGTTTACTATGGCGTAATAAACATCAACATAGATGAGAAAACAATTGGTTCAGTTGATGTCTGGCGATGTGGTGCATGCAAGAAACGATTCTGTGAAGAAAAACAGCTTGGAATTGAAGAGATAGCTGAAATAGTAGGAATGCCAAAAATTGATCCTGATGCAAAATGGGCAGTAACAGTATGTAAATTACAAAAAGACAAATACAGATGGAAATTAGTTAAACTAAAAGAAAACAGCGAAATAAAACATGAATGTTTAGATGAGAAAATAATTACACTCAAGATTAAGGATTATAAAGTTGAAGATGAGCAACATTGGAGCTTTTTAATTGACGACAATGTTAACAAGGCTGTTGAAATTTAGTTTCTAAAATGGATCTTAAAGTTCACATCAATAACATTCACGGTAGCCAGATGGCTGCAAAGATTACTGGTAAATTCACTTTGGAAAATAA
Organism: uncultured archaeon; assembly: GCA_950073955.1. Classification (GTDB taxonomy): domain Archaea; phylum Thermoproteota; class Nitrososphaeria; order Nitrososphaerales; family Nitrosopumilaceae; genus Nitrosopumilus. The sequence continues at coordinate 587 of CATMRH010000088.1, forward strand.
TGAATTTCGTTTTACTGCAATTGCATTTGGTAGGATAGGTGGGCAAAATGTAGGTGCTAAAATTTCTAAAACAACTGAGAAAGAATTGGAAAAATTGGGATATGATGTTGAAGAAGTCATCATATTACTTCAAAAAAACCTACTTCAAGGAGATTTAACTCTTCCAGAAGGACTTAAAAAAGATTCATTTGTAGATGACTAAAACTCTGCTTCTTCTAATGCCTTAGCACAAGAACAACTTCTAGTTTTAGGAATTTTATCAATCAATTCTGTTAATATCGTCTTTGTCTTCTCAACATTTTTTGAAAGCGTTTCTAGAACTTTTTTTGCAGTTACAGGTTTTTCAAACCAAACATCATAATCTGTAACGGTTGAAATTGAAACATAACACATCTGTGCTTCTCTTGCTAGCTGACATTCTGGAACAAGTGTCATTCCAATAATATCTGCCCCAGTAAATCTGTATAATTTTGACTCTGCTTTAGTTGAAAATCGTGGACCTTCAATACAGACATAGGTACAATCTTTATGCATTTTCAAACCTTGTTTCTCTGTAACTTGAAGAACTAATGATTGTAATTCTGGACAAAAAGGATCAGCTACTGAAATATGAATTACTCTTCCTTCTTCTGAAAATGATCCGTCTCTTGATTTTGTAAAATCTAAAAATTGTGATGGTAATGCAAAGTGTCCCGGCTCTAATTCCTCTTTAAGGCTTCCAACTGCTGAAGGTGCTATGATCCTTGTAACTCCTAATTCTTTGAATGCCCAAATATTCGCTTTGAAATTGATCATATGTGGTGGAATAGTGTGTTTTTTTCCATGCCTTGGAAGGAAAGCAATCTTTCTTCCTTTGAAAATTCCTACTGTAATGGTATCTGAAGGTTTACCATAAGGTGTGTCAATATCTACTTCTTGTGCATTTTCAAGTAATCCTGAATCATAAATTCCTGTTCCTCCAAAAATTCCGATCTCAACATCTTTTTCCATTAATACTTCACCAGTGATTTGCAGTCATATTTGCTGATTCCTTTCATTCCGTTTAGTTCTGTTAATTCTATGATAAACGCAAAACCTGAAATTTTTCCTCCTACTTTCTCAATTAATTTTGCAGATGCTTTTGCTGTACCTCCAGTTGCAAGTAAGTCATCACAAATTAGTATTCTTTGCCCTTTTTTGATGATGTCTTTTTGAATCTCTATACTGTCCTTGCCATATTCAATCGTGTATGATAATTTTGCAGTTTTTCCAGGCAATTTTCCTGCTTTTCTGATCATTATCATGCCCTTGTTGTATCTTGAGGCTAAAACACTAGCTAAAATGAATCCTCTTGATTCAATTCCAGCAAACAAATCAATATCTTTTGGATGAAAATGTTTTGAAAACTCATCTGCTATTAAAGACAAAGCTGCAGGATCTTTTAAAATTGGACTAAAGTCTCTAAACAATATTCCTTTTTTAGGAAAATTGGGATACTCTGCAATTTTTTCTCTAAGATTCATAAAAAAAATTCAAAGTTAGTGGAATAAAATTGTTTAAAATTATTGGAATTTAAAAGTGGTTTCTGCAGAATCAACTGCATCTTTTACTTTAACTGTATAGATTCCAGGTTTCATTTGGTCATCAATTATCCATGGTTGAATAATTTCTCCTTTACTTGATGCTTGGAATGACAAAGTATCGATGATTTCACCATCTTCAGCAATAATTTCAATTTCTACAGTTTGTTGGGCTCCAATCACCTTAATTGTGATTATTTTATGTATACCTACAGTCTCTAAATCTCCAACAGATACTTGAATTCCTTCCTGTAAAGTTGCTAAAACCTCAATTTCTATAATGTCAAAGTTTGAGCCACTTTTTGCTTTAATTGTCCACATTCCAGGTACTCCATCACTTGGAATTCTAAAAGAGCTTTCTGAAATCTTTCCAAACTTGTCTGAAAAAGTCTCTTTTACTTTAACTTCATTTCCATCAGGATCAGTCAAAATAATGACAAGTATAACACTTGGAGATGTATTTCCTAAAATCAAAATAGGATCACCAGGTAGATAATTCGACTTTGTAGTATTGATTTCAATTTGACCAGAGCCTGTCTGAAGACCCACTGAAAACAATTCATCCGTGGTAGTAGTAACAACTCTTGCAATTGCTGTGTATACTCCAGATGAATATCCTTCTAAACTAAAACTATGTGTCACTTTTCCGTTTTGTCCAATTGTAGTAGAATTTGTATATACTTCCTTATCTGAAGGATTTAATATTATGAAAGTTACTTTTTCTGTAGGTGGCCCTTCAACTAAAATATTTGCAATATCTTGTGCCATGTAATTTAATTTGTCCATTTTTAGTACGAGTTTAGGTTCAGCAATTACCCCAAGTCCTACAAACGTGATGATACTTTCATCTCCTTGTGAAGCAAAGAGAACATAAGTTCCTTTTACATCATTAAATGTAGTAGGAATTTCAAATTCTATAAATCCTTTCTCTCCAACATTAATAACATTTGAAAATATCTCATTCCCTTGTGGGTTTTCAAGAATTATTTCTAAATCTTGATTTGGCAACCCAGTACCATTAAAAGTCATTATTGAACCTTGTACAAATTTAATATTTGAAGGAATAATGAGAATTTTTTCTGAAGATTCTACTGTAATGACTCTGCTTACCCTTTCCTCTCCGAAAGAAACCTCTACTCTATAATTTCCAAAACCACTTAGCAAAGGTATTGATGCCTCATGTGACCAATTACCATTGTTATCCACAGTTAATGGAATTGTATTCACAATATCTTCATCTGCATTAAACACTGTAGTTATAATTGAACTTCCAGGCGTACCAGTTCCTGAATATGTTATTACATCACCTGGATGAATTACTGATGGTACATTTTTGATTTTTAGTGGAATATTTTCATCAATTACTATTCTGTTACTTAATTCACCTATTCTGAAACTAAGCTCTTTTTGTTGCCCATCTTTGTCTTTTATTATGAAACTAACTCTGACATCTTTCTCATCATTTGGTATTTTCACATCATCAGGAATTTTCATTGTTGTCATAAAGTGACCATCTTCATCTGTTTC
>CATMRH010000089.1 GCA_950073955.1 uncultured archaeon
GGAGCTGCTTTACGTTTAGCTGCTTTTCTTTTTGGAGCTGCTTTACGTTTAGCTGCTTTTCTTTTTGGAGCTGCTTTACGTTTAGCTGCTTTTCTTTTTGGAGCTGCTTTTCTTTTTGGAGCTGCTTTACGTTTAGCTGCTTTTCTTTTTGTAGCCATTGTTCAGTCGACATTTTCATTGTTTTTCAGTGGTTAAACTAAAGAAAATTACACAAATTGATAACAATTTACCACGTAATTTTTTACCAAAAAAATTTCTTTTGCTAGAATTTTTTTAATAAACACTTTCTGCCGATGGCCTTCTGCCTTGTAACCAACTAGTTTTGCCACAAATTGTACATTTGTATTTCCTTCTACGCTTGTATGTTGCCATATTTGGAAGAAAAATAAGTTCTTGTTTTGTTCTTGCCATACAATATTTGCACCATCTGTGCTCAATTTCTTGTTCCATGTTAGATTTTTTTGAATTATGTTCCCCGTTTCTTAATTATTGTTAATACGTCCTCATCTATCAAAATATGAGTCAAACCTACTCTTTGTCCTCCAAACTTTACACTTTTACCCCAAACCAAACCATATCTGAATGCTCTTTTCATTCTACGATGGAGTTTGTTGCAAATATCTTCAACTGTATCTCCTTCTCTTGCAATTAACGGTTCTTTGAAATCCGTTTCTCCTCCTTTTGGTCTCATGTAAATTCTAATAAATTTTAATTTCTCATAGATCTTCTCTTTTAGTAATTCAATGTTGATGTCTGATTCTGCTGATACTTCAATTACTTCTGATTTGATTTTCTTTTTCAACTCTTTTAGAAACTTTTTGTCAACTAAATCTACTTTGTTTACAATTGTAATTGCTTTTGAATAACTAATATTCCCTGCAATAAAATCTGCTAGTTGTTCTGATGTGATGTCTTCTCTGATAACAACACGAGCACTAACAATTCCATAAAGATGTAAAATATCTTTTAGATGTTTCTCTGAAATTTTTTTAAGTTTAACTTGTTGGGCAACTGCAATTCCACCCATTGCTGCTTTCTCAATAGTGATATTTGGTGGTAGTTGATTAAGTCTGATTCCGATATTGCCTAATTCATTCACTAAAACATTTTCGTGATATGGCTGAAATACATCTAACATTAGTAATACGAGATCTGCTGTTCTTGCAACCGATAAAATTCTCTTTCCTAATCCTTTACCTGTAGATGCTCCTTTAATTATTCCTGGAAGGTCTAAGACTTGAATTTTTGCACCTCTATATTCCATCATACCTGGAACTACAGTAAGTGTTGTAAATGTAAAAGCACCTACCGTAGATTTTGCTTTTGTCATTTTATTCAATAACGTAGATTTTCCAACACTTGGTAATCCAATAAACACAACCGTTGCATCACCTGATCTCCTGACATCAAATCCATCAGATTTCATGCCTGATTTTTTAATAATATTCTCTTCTTGCTCTCTTTTCAGTTTTGCAATTTTTGCTTTGAGTAAACCTATGTGGTGTTCTGTTGCTTTATTGATCTTAGTTTTTGCCATCTCGTCTTGAATGGCTTTAATTTTTTCAGGAATTCCCAATATTATTCATCTCTTGCAACATTTACTTCAAATAAAACCGTATTATTTATCGTACGTAGCAAATATTATTCGGTTTACAAAACACTTTCTATGAAAAAGAGAACATTTGCGGTAGATATTGATGGCACAATTACTGAAAATGGTGGAGGAAGAATACATTTGGATGCACTTGACGCATTGAGACGTCTAACTAGCATGGGACATAACGTGATTTTTGTAACTGGTCGCTCTTCTGTTGAAGGATTCTTACTATCTGTGTTTGGTGGAACTACAAAAATTACTGTTGGTGAAAATGGTGGTTGTATTACCCTTGATTCTAATGAACATATTTTATTGGGGAATATTGAAGAATGTAAAAATGCATTTGAAGTTATCAAAAATAATGTTGAGAACGTCAAAGAAAAACCTGTTTTTCCAAGAATGACTGAAGTTGTTTTACAAAGAACATTTGATCTAGATCTTGCAAGAAAGATAGTTTCAGAAAATAATCTTAGTGTAGAACTATCTGACAGTCAATATGCTTATCATATCAATTCTTCTGGAATTGATAAGGGTACAGGATTCAGCAAAATCATGAAGAAATTTTCTATTTTACGAGAGGATGTTATAGCTATCGGAGATAGTGCAACAGACATTCCATTGTTTAAAGTGGCAAAAACAAGTATTGCTCTAGGAAATGCTTCCGAACAAGTAAAATCTGAGGCTACCATGACAGTTTCTGCAAAAGCTGGTGATGGTGTTCTTGAGGCATTAGATAAATTAGCACCTAAATTATCTGAGATGTAAGATGGCATTCAAATCAATTATTGATGAAATTGAAAACAATCTCAATAAGATACTCCGTGACCTCTCAATATTTGATGTAAAATTCACAGTTGAATCTGCAAAACCTGGTTTTGGTGACGTCAGCTCAAATATCTCATTTTTACTTTCAAAGCAACTTAAGAAGAGCCCAAAAGATATTGCTGAAATAATATCAGAAAAATATCAACATTGTTCTAATACCCTTGTTTTAAAAACTGAAGCACACCAATCAGGATATCTAAACTTCTTTGCTAATTGGGAAAAATTAAACCAATTAATTTTATCTGAATCTTATCTTGATGAATTTGGTGATGTTGATATTGGAAAAAATTCTACAATTGTAGTTGAACATACAAGCGTAAATCCCAATAAAGCTCTTCACATAGGACATGTTAGAAATATTATCATTGGTGACACGCTCTCTAGAATTTTAGAAAAAGCAAACTACAAAGTTAATGTTCTGAATTACATTGATGATTCTGGACTTCAGGTGGCAGATATTATAGTTGGATTCAAGCATTTTGGATTTGATCAAGAACCCCCTGATGGAAAGAAATTTGATCATTATTGTGGTGATGATGTATATGTCAAAACCACAGAAAAATATGAGTCAGATACCAGTCTTGAAGAGGTCAGGAAAAATGTTCTCAAAGAACTTGAAGATGGTAATTCTGAAACTGCCAAATTTGCAGACAAAATTACACGAAGAGTTTTAGAAAATCAACTAGAAACATGTTGGAATCTGTCAGTCTTTTATGATTGTCTTAATTTTGAATCTCAGATAATTCGTTCAGGGTTATGGAATAAAATCTTTGAAAAAATCAAAGAAATGAACCTAGTAGAATTTGAAAATGAAGGTAAGAATGCAGGGTGTTGGGTAATTCGTGGTGAAGATAAAGAGGAAGACAAGGTAATTGTCAGAAGTAACGGAACTGCAACATACATTGCTAAAGATATTCCATACGCTGCATGGAAACTAGGGCAAATTGAAGATCCTTTCAATTATCAAAAATACGAAAAAGAACAACCACATTCACGAGCTTTATGGCAAACAACTTTGGATTCAAACAATGAATCTAATCAAAACTTTACTGGCGAAAAAGTGATCACTGTTATTGACTCGAGACAAGCTAGATTACAAAAAATTATTACATCATTAATGGCTA
>CATMRH010000090.1 GCA_950073955.1 uncultured archaeon
TTAGCGAAAGCTAGACTTGAAAAAACAGAATCTATAATTAAATCCATCTTAAAAAATAAAACCATTAACAACGATGGAATTAAAATCTCTAAGAAATTTATTCCCATTCAAAGCGTTGGATGTTACATACCAGGTGGATTGGCAAAATATCCAAGCTCTGTAATAATGTCTGTAGTTCCAGCTAAAGTTGCAGGTGTTAAAAGAGTTGTAGTGGTTTCTCCTCCAAATTCAGATGGAAAAATAGATCCATTGACAATTGTTGCTGCAAATATTTGTGGTGCTGATGAAATTTATAAAACAGGTGGTGCACAATCAATTGCAGCATTATCATATGGTACTAAGACCATTTCCAAAGTTGACAAAATTGTTGGCCCTGGAGGTTCGTTTGTTACCACTGCAAAATCTTTGATTAATAATCAGACTGGAATAGATATGCTTGCAGGCCCAACTGAATTAGGAATTATTGCAGATAATTCAGCTAATCCAAAATTTGTTGCGTTAGATCTTATTTCTCAAGCAGAACACAGCAGCGATACTTTTTGTTATTTGATTACGACTTCTGAAAAACTTGCAAAATCTGTTAGTAATATTATTTCTGAATTACTATCAAAAATACAAAGAGGAAATATTGTAAAATCCAGTCTAAAAAATAATGGATTTATTGCAATCTGCCGAACTAAATCTGATATGATAAAACTTGCAAATACTTTGGCCCCTGAACACTTGGAAATAATGGCAAAAAATCCAGATTCTCTTTCCTCAAAAATCACTACGCCTGGACTAATTTTGCTTGGGAACAATACCCCTTCATCTGCTAGTGACTATGTTTTAGGCTCAAATCACATTCTTCCTACTAATGGATTTGGAAAAATTCGTGGGTCACTTTCAGTTTTGGATTTTATCAAGATAAACACACAGGTTACTTGCTCTAAATCATCACTATCCAAAATTTCAAAATACCTTGAAGTTTTAACAAATGCTGAAGGACTTCCTAATCACTATGAAGCTGTTCGAGGTAGATTAAAATGAAAAAAAACTGGTTTAAAGAAAAAACAAAGAAATTTTCTTTGATTGGAGGATACCAAAAACCTGAACTTAATCAGAATGCATTAAAGCTTGATTCCAATGAAAACTATGTAATTTCAAAACAGTTTCAAAATGACGTTATAACATCTGCAAGAAAAAATTCTGACGTAAGAGAATATCCCCTTGGTGGAGTTGAACGCTTAATCAAGATGATATCTAAATTTGTTAAAATACCTTCTTCAATGATTGGTGTTGGTAATGGTTCTGATCAAATTTTGGATTTGATTCTTTCTAATTTTGCATCAAAGCAGACTAAAGTTCTTACCTCTAATCCTACTTTTGGATTTTTTGAAGAGAGATGTAAATTGTATTCAATTCCTTTGATTACAATTCCATTTTCAAATGATATGAAATTAGACATTAAAGATTTTGTAAAAAAATCTAAAAATGCAGATATACTCTATCTTGATTCTCCAAATAATCCTACAGGATTTCAATTTTCAAAAAATGAATTACAAAAACTCGTCAAATCTTTTAACGGTCTTGTAATAATTGATGAGGCCTATGGAGAATTTAGTGATTATTCTCTCTTAAGTATGGTAAAAACTCAAGAAAATTTGATTGTTGTACAAACCCTTTCAAAATCATTTGGATTGGCTGGACTTAGACTTGGCTATTTTATTGCAAATAAAAAATTCACTGAGGCCTTTATGAATATTTTACAATATCCATATCCTCTAAGTACTATCACTATTGAATCTGGAATTCTAGCTTTAGAGAAATCAAATCTAATGAAAGATGCAGTAACTAACATCAAATTTGAAAGAAAAAGAATTATTGAGAATTTACGGAAATATGATGCCTTTCAAGTCTTTGATTCCAAGGCTAATTTTGTGCTATTTGACGCTCATGGAATCTACAAACGAGTCTATTCAGCACTTGCTGAGCAAGGAATTTCAATCCGAAAATTAGGAAAAATAGGAAATCATGAAGGATGTCTTAGAGTCACAATTGGAACAAAAGAAATGAACTCAAAATTTTTACTGGCTATTCGTGATTTATTGGGATGACTCTTACAAAACAATCTGAAGGAATCTACATTGACAATTCTGGTATTGATGTTCTAAATGAAATCGATGCTGTAATATTTGATTGCGATGGTGTTTTAATTGATGTTTCAAAATCATATGATCAAGCAATCCTTAAAACAACTCAATATGTTTTAGAGAATTTTGCAAAAATCAATGACTCTATAGATGTAGATTTTAAAATTATTGATGGATTCAAATCAACAGGTGGATTTAATGATGAAGTTGATCTAACGTATGCTGCAATAATTTCTCTGGTTGCAGCAAAAAAATTAGAAAAAGATCAAACAAGTTTTATATTTAATGTAATAAAAAATGCTGATTCTAGTGGTATACTATCTGTAGAAAAATATCTTGAAAATCAAGTTGACATTTCTGATATCAAAAAACAATTATCTTATCCTGGAGTGCATCATGAAAATCCTCTGTATCAAATATTCGATCAACTTTTCTATGGACCTGAATTATATCAAAAACTATTTAAAAATTCTTCAAAATTTTCTGAGTCGGGTTTAATTGAGCAAGATGATGTAATTTTAAATAATTTGTTAATTGAAAAATTACAAAAAAAATTTGATTCAAAAATTGCTATTGTAACCGGCAGAGGTAAAGAATCTATCAGCTATTCGTTAAAGACATTATTAGAAAAATTTGATCTGAAAAATTCTGTATTTCTAGAAGATGAATCAAGAGAACTTGCAAAACCAAATCCTCAATCACTCCTAGATTCTATCAAAGGAATGAATAGCGTCTTAACTCTGTTTGTTGGAGATTCTATGGAAGATTTTATCATGGCTAAAAAGGCCACTGACTTAGGCAGTAAAACTATTTTTTGTGGAATTATTGGCACCAGCAAAAATCCTCAAGAAAAACTTGAATTATTTGAGCAGAACGAGGCTATGTTAGTTTTAGATTCAATCAATCTACTTCCAAAGGTATTAAATTTAGAATAATACTATTACATAATCTGTGAGAAATATGAAACCGCGAAAGGCATCAATTAAACGAAGTACAAAAGAAACTAGCGTTCAAGTGTCTATCAATCTAGATGGAACTGGAAAAACAAGCATCAAAACCGGCATTAATTTTCTTGATCACTTGATTGTATCTTTTGGAAAACATAGTATGATAGATCTGAAAGTTGATGCAAAATCAAATGACGGAATTGAACACCACCTTATTGAGGATACTGCAATTACAATAGGACAAACAATTGATAAAGCATTAAGCTCAAGAAGTGGAATTACAAGATTTAGTTATGCATCTGTTCCAATGGATGAATCTCTTGCTGAAGCTTCAATTGATTTAGTTAAACGTCCATTTTGGAAGTTAACTCTGTCAATTAAACGAAATAAAATTGAAGACATCTCAAAAGAAGATCTAGAGCACTTTTTCCAATCATTGCTACAAA
>CATMRH010000091.1 GCA_950073955.1 uncultured archaeon
CTGAAGATAAAGAAATTTTATTTTTACCTGATATGTTTCTTGGTTCTTATGTTGCAAAAATGACTGGAAGAAAAAACATGCGCATATGGGCAGGTGAATGCCATGTTCATGCTGGAATTACCCCTGAAGATATTAACAAAAAATTAGATTCAATGAAAGATGCTGAATTTGTTATTCATCCAGAGTGTGGTTGTACTACTTCAATGATATATGATGTCGCAGATGGAAGTTATGATAACAAAAAAGTTTCAATACTTTCTACAGAAGGAATGCTAAAACATGTACATGAATCAAAATCAAAAAACTTTGTTGTTGCTACTGAAACTGGAATATTGTATAGAATGAGAAAACAAAATCCTGGAAAAACATTCATTCCTGCATCAGATAAAGCTGAATGTCAATACATGAAGATGATTACACTTGAAAAAGTGTATGATGCATTGGTAAATGAAAGATATCTTGTAACTGTTCCTAAAGAAATTGCTGATAAGGCTCGTCTGGCAATTAACAGAATGCTTGAAATTAAGTAGATTGAGTGACTATTTTGGTTGGGCTATTTAGTAGAACGCCAAAAGATCTTCAAACAAAAGATAATATTCAAAAATTCAAAGAACTCAAAAAACTTGTCAAAGAAAAAAAGTATACAGCTGCTCTAAAATCAGGCACAGAATATTTAGAAAAGACTCCTAATCATCATGATGTTTTGTTTATTGTAGGTGGAATCCACTACATGAAAAACAAGTACAAGACTGCTATTTCGTACTTTGATAGGTCTCTTGAAATTGGTTCTCATGATATTGATGTCTTACTTTTGAAGGCATATTCACATCAAAAATTAGGTGAAAATAAACGAGTAATCCAATGTTGTGATAAAATTCAAGAAATTGATCCAAAAAATAAAGCGGTTTCTGAATTATTAGAACAATTGAATTCTTAAATTTCTAAACTCATGTCAATTCCTTTCACAGAATTTGTAATGCTACCAATTGAAATAATATCAACTCCAGTTTTACCATATTTGGATATGTTTTTAGAATTTATTCCTCCTGATGCTTCAAGCAACACTTTGTTTCGCAATTTTTGATTCTTGAGAACCTTAATTGTTTTCATGATTTGAGTTGGAGAAAAATTATCTAACATAATTATTGATGCTCCTTCTTTTGCAGCAAGAACTGCATCTAAAGTACTTTCAACCTCCACTTCAAATTTTTTATATTTTCTCTTTGCTTTTTTAATTATTGATAATAATGAATTTTCAACAGCAATGTGATTATCCTTAATCATTACCATTTCATCTAATCTAAGTCTATGTTTTTTACCTCCACCTATCTCAACTGCTTCTTTGTCAAAGTATCGAAGACCTGGAGCCGTTTTTCTTGTTGCATACAATTTTGTTTTATTTGGAATTTTTTTTACAAGTTCATTAGTTTGAGTTGCAATTCCACTCATTCTTGTAAGAAGATTTAGTGCAGTTCTTTCACACGTCAAAATCTTTCCTGCATATCCTCTAATAATCATAATAGTTTGATTTGGTTTTATTCTAGACCCATCTTTTTTCAAAATTTTGACGTTACATCCATTTAGTTTGAAAATTTCTTTTGCATATATTGTGCCTGCAACAATGGCATCTTCTCTTGAAATAATTTTAACTGAAATTTTTGTCTTAGGTAAAAGAGCACTTGTGATGTCTCCTTTACCTATATCTTCAGCAAGAAATTGTGATAATTGTTTTTTAGAATTAAATGACAACATAATGATAAAATGGTAATGTAATTTTAAAGATTTAGAAATATTTTATGTTACTTTGATAGCGTACTTACCTTTTTGAGTGATGCCAAGAGTTTTTGAAATTTCTGAATTTGTTGGTTCAACTACAAGTACAATTCCACTCCAATCTGGTGTCAAGTCTGATGATTTACAAATTGGACAAACTTTTCCTATTGTTATAAATTTGCATTTTCGGCATGCCATTTCTCGTGCCATCTTAACTTGCCTCTACTTCAGATTCTTTTGCCGGTTTGCCTTTATCACTGCCAGATTTCTTAATCTCTTCAGCAATCCATGCATCTGCTCCAAGGAATGGTTGTCTACATGTAATTCCAATCTTACCCATTGAAGCAGCTTTTCCTAATGAGACTGCAGTGATTCTTGCACGAAGTGTAGAACCAACTTTTAGTGTTCTGCCACTTTGATTAGCTAGAATCATTCCAGATTTCACGTCACTCTTAAGGTAATCATCCATTACTTGTGACAAGTGAAGTAACGCATCAGTTGGGCCAATTCTAACAAATGCCCCAAAGTCTGTAATGTCTACAATTTCTCCTAGAACAATTTCTTGTAATTTTGGATAAAATGTCAATACTTCAAATTCAACTTTATGGAATGTTCCCCCATCCCCTGCAATCATCTTTCCCATTTCATCAACTTTAGCGTCTAAAATCATAATGATATAACCCAAGTCTGCACTAATCATACTCTCGTACTTTTCTTTGAGAATGTTTAATGCAGCCTTTTTGAGTGTAGTTCCAAATAGGCTTGGAGGAATCCTAACAACATCAAGTAGAGTAGATATAGAAAACAACTGTATTATTTTTTTGAATTTCAATTTATGAATCTTTGGATACTTTAGGCTTAAATTTCCAAAGATTTTGCTGATTTTGCATATAATTGTAAATTTCTTTTGTTGTCTGACCTATGTTTAAATAATGTAAAAGGACTTTTTCACACAATGGTTGGAATCGATCAAGTTCTTGAAAAATTAAGTACAGTTATTGATCCTGATTTGAAGAAAGACATCGTATCTATGGGTATGATAAAAGATCTAGAACTTGATGATGGTAATCTGAAATTTACTTTAGAATTAACAACACCTGCATGCCCTTTCAATGTCGAAATTGAGGAAGATGTTAGAAAAGCAATTGATGAAATTTCTGAGTTGAAAAATTTTGATATGAAAGTAACCGCTAAAGTCATGGAAGGACGTTCACTTGAAGCAGATACTACAATGGCAACTGTCAAAAACATCATTGGTGTTGCTAGTGGAAAAGGAGGTGTAGGAAAATCAACTGTTTCATTGAATTTAGCTTTGGCATTATCTCAAACAGGAGCTAAAGTTGGATTGTTAGATGCTGATATCTATGGTCCTAGCATTCCATTGATGCTTGGAATGAAAAAAGCATTCATGCAAGTAGAAGAAAATAAACTTCAACCTGCTGAATCAAATGGGCTAAAGGTTGTCTCATTTGGTTTCTTTGCACAGGATTCACACCAAGCAGCAATTTATCGTGGCCCAATTATCTCTGGAATACTAAAACAATTTCTAGTTGATACTGATTGGGGTGATTTGGATTATCTTATTGTAGATCTTCCACCGGGTACAGGTGATATTCCATTAACAC
>CATMRH010000092.1 GCA_950073955.1 uncultured archaeon
TGAACTGCACCAGCATTTACTCTAAATGGTCTCGGAGATGTAAATGATGATCCTACTGATTCGTTGTGAACTAGAAAGAAAAAGTTGGATCTATTTCCAATTAGCATTCCTTCTCCTTTGTGAAGCATTGAAGCTGTATCTACGCAAACACGTTCACCATTCCCAACTTCTTTTATCTCAATAATCTTCGCAGTTCTCATCTCAAAACTACTTGTTCCTAAGTATACCATCGCTTCTCTTACCTCATTAATTGATGATGTGCTGAAGATTACTCCATCAACTCCAACATCTAAAATCGAAAACATTTTTCTTACCTCTTTTGGCGTTTTTGCAATTGCAAAAATTTTTGTATGTATTTTATGGAGTTTAGCAATAATATTTTCAAGAGGAATAATTTTCCAGTCTTTCACTTCTACTATAACAAAGTCTAGTCCTTTCTTTGCAGCAGAAAGAATATTTTCAATATCTGCATTTGACAATACTTTGAATTTCCTTCCTACGTTCTTGCCTTTAGGCTTAGACACTCCTTCTTTTTCAAGGACTACATACTTTGCAATACTTGAAGGAAAAACTGTTAGTAGTTTTATTTTTTTCTTACCTAATTTTTTGGGATCAAGATACACCATCTTGATTCCTTCAGCTTCTAATTGAGAAAGAAATTTAGTTAATTGTGCTTGAGACACTTTAGGTGTAATTATTAATTCTCTTGTTTTACTCAATTTTCCTCAATGCTTCCTTTGCTGTTGCTTTCCTGAAAATTATTTGAGCTAATGCTTCTACCATTTTTTCAGGTGTTTTGTGTGCAAAGATGTTTCTACCGTAAGTAATGCCTTTAGCTCCTGCAGTCATAACATCTTCAGTCATTTGAAGAATATCTAAATCAGTTTTTGCTTTAGGACCGCCTGCAATAACAATTGGAACTGGTGTACTCTTTACAATTTTTGCAAAGGAATCTATATCTCCAGTGTATAATGTTTTAACAATATCTGCACCACACTCTGCTCCCATTCTTGCAACATGTCCAACAATTTCAGGATCATGTGGGTCCTTGATATTTTCGCCTCTTGGGTACATCATTGCCAATAACGGCATTCCCCATCTATGACATTGTTCAGCGGTTGTCCCAAGTTGTTCTAACATCTCAGGTTCTTCTTTTCCACCAATATTGATGTGTAATGAAACACCATCTGCTCCCAATGCCACAGCTTCTTTTACTGTACCAGTCAACATCTTACGATTAGGTGCCAATGATAATGAAGTACTACTTGAAAAATGAACTAAAATGCCAACGCTAGTTGGTTTAGGTAATGTTTTAAGAATTCCTTTGTTGATAATTACACTTGTAAGTCCATGTCCCTCACATTTGTAAATTGTAGAAGCAGGGTCTTCAAGACCCTCAATAGGACCATTTGAAATACCATGATCCATTGGAATGCAAAGCATTTTTCCTTCTTTGAAAATTCGATTAAGTCTAATTTGATTACCTGATACCACGTGTTGATCTACTTTTTGTACCCTACTTAAAAATAACGTGAGTCATTAACTCAGGTTCACCTAGAATTAAGCACAAATCATTCATTTAGTTTAATTCTTTTTTTACTCCTTTTTTCTATCAAGGATTAAATAGAAATTAAAAAAGATGAATAACAATTGAGCCAAACTACTGAACAGATACAAAAAAGCGACATCAAAGATATTTTAGACAATTCTCTTAATGGCAAAAGACCTGAACCTGAAGATTGCTTGAGACTCTTAGAGTCAGATGATATTCACCTTATGGGGCTTGTTTCTGGACATCTAGTAAGAAAACAATTTGGCAAAAAAGTCTCTTTCATTAATAATATTATTTTGAATTATACCAATGTCTGTATCACTGATTGCAAGTTTTGTGCATTTTATCGTTCTCCTGGGGCTGAAGACTCTTACACATTAACACTAGATCAAATTGAGTCTAGAGTAAAGACTTCATGGGATTTGTTTAAGATCCGTCAAGTTTTGATTCAGGGTGGACACAATCCAAATTTGACAATAGAGTACTATGAAGATGCGTTCAGAATGATACGAGAGAAATTCCCACAAGTTGGAGTTCATGGATTATCTACATCTGAAATTGATATGATTGCAAAAGTTGAAAAATCTTCAACAAAAGAAATCTTGGCACGACTAAAAGATGCTGGTTTACAATCAATACCTGGTGCAGGAGCTGAAATCTTAGTTGATTCAGTTAAAGATGTAATTAGTCCTAAGAAAATTTCTAGTGCTGATTGGATTAGAATAATGGATGAAGCCCATTCACTTGGACTACCAGCTTCTGCAACTATGATGTATGGTCACGTAGAAAACAAAAATGATATTGTTGAACATTTTTTCAAAATTGTAAAACTTCAAGAAAAAACAAAAGGCTTCATGGCTTTTATTCCATGGAATTTTGAACCAATCAATACTTTGATGCATGAAGAAGGTTTGGTTGAACATGGAACTGGTGGAGTTCAACTTTTGAAGATGATTGCAATCTCTAGACTGGTCTTTGATGGCTTAATTCCTCACATTCAATCTTCTTGGTTGACAAATGGAGTTGGCATGGCTCAACTTGCTTTACAGTATGGCGCTGATGACTTTGGTGGTACACTCATTGGAGAAGAAGTTGTTTCATGTACCGGTGCCCGATCAACTGAACTAACAGATAAAAAAATCATAGATGCAATTCATCAGATTGGTTATGAGGTAGAAGAGAGAGATAATTTCTATAATCCTGTTAATGTATCATAGTCCATAATCAGACCACTTAGAATCTACTAGATTTTTCGTTTTATCATCAACTTTTACTTGCTGCTGAATTTCTCTTTCGTATCCTTCCTCTTTGGTCTTCTGTGTTGCATCTATTCCCATCTTAGAACCTAGGTTGACAAGTGGTGATGCAGGATCAAGAGTATCCGTTGGTGTGTTATTGATAATTATTGTATCTCTTGCTGCATCCGCTCTTGTAGTAATTGCCCAAATAACATCATTCATGTTATGTACATTGATATCATCATCTACTACAACAAACGTCTTTGTTAGAGAGAGTTGTCCCATGCCCCACAAGCCCATCATCACTTTCTTTGCTTGACCTGGGTATCTTTTTTTGATTGAAATGATTGCCAATCCTTGGAACCATCCTGCTGCTGGCATACTATAGT
>CATMRH010000093.1 GCA_950073955.1 uncultured archaeon
ACAGTAGAAGATGGGAGTAGAACAGAGCCTGAGTTTTTACTCAAAGTTTGTAAGGCAATTGAAGAAGCAGGGGTTGATAGAATCAGTCTTCCAGATACAGTTGGAATTTTACGTCCAATTGGAATGTATAATTTTGTTAAGAAAGTTAGAGAGGTGGTTGATGTACCATTAGATGCACACGTTCACAATGATATTGGTTTTGCAGTAGCAAATGCATTTTCAGCATGTGATGCAGGAGTTGACCAGATTCATACCACAATTGATGGTATTGGAGAAAGAACAGGAATTCCACCTCTTGCAGAAGTTGCAGTAGCACTTACTTATCTATACAAATCACCAAACGATTTCAGATTAGATATGTTACTGGATCTGTCTAGATTAATTGAAGATTACACATCAATCAAACCATATGATTCAAAACCAATTGTGGGATCGTCTGCATACAAACACAAAGCAGGAACACATCTAGCAGCAATTCTCAGAAATCCTGCAGCCTATGAGCCTATTCCACCAAGAGCAGTTGGGAATAGAAGAAAAATTGTCTTTGGAGAATTGGCAGGAAAGACAGGAGCTGCATATCTAATGTCACTATTAGGCCTCGAAAAAGATGAGGATGGTGCAAAAGCAGTTGCACTTGGATTAAAGAATCTCAGAATGGGGGATCTTATAGAAATTCCACTTGAAGACAGACTTGAAAAAAAGATAACTAGTGATAAATAGAGAGGAGGATACAGGAGATAATATGTCAAAATGTGAAGAATGTGATGCAGATATTTCTATACCAAGTGATGCACTTGAAGGAGAGATTGTAACATGTCCAGAATGTGGTGCAAGTTTTGAATTAGCAAAAGGTTCAGACGGTTTTGATCTAAAGCCTGCCCAAACGGTTGGCGAGGATTGGGGACAGTGAGTCCTGACGTTACTATTCTTTACGATACCATCCGTTGGGAAGAAAAAGCTCTACTAGAAGCTGGTAAAAAAAACAACATCAACATTCAGATGGTTAATTGTAAGAAATTAGCATTGAATTTAGAAAAAAAGCCTGAAGATTATGGCGTAGTTATTCAGAGATGTGTGAGTTACTATAGAAACTTGCATTCAACTGCAGCTCTAGAAGGACTTGGAGTAAAAGTAATTAATTGTCTTAATACAGGTGTTTTTGCAGGAAACAAATTATTCACACATATGTTACTAAAGAAATTTGGAGTGCCAACACCTGATGCAACTGTTGCTTTTTCAAAAGAAGCAGCTTTACAAGCATTAGAAACACAAGGATTTCCTAAAATAATCAAACCAACAGTTGGTAGTTGGGGTAGATTAATTTCAAAATTAAATGATAAAGAATCTGCTGAAGGAATTATTGATAGTAGAGAAAATATGTACCCAATTTACCAAATTCATTACCTAGAAGAATTTGTAAAAAGACCACCAAGAGACATTCGAGCTATAATGGTAGGAGACAAAATAGTTGCAGCAATTTACAGGACTTCTGGAAATGGGAATTGGAAAACAAATATGGCACTTGGTGGAATAGCAGAACCATGTAAAGCCACTCCAGAAATGGAAGAAATGTGTATTAAGGCAAAAAATGCAGTTCAGGGAGATATCGTAGGTGTAGATTTGATGGAAAGTGATGAAAAAGGGCTAGTTGTCCATGAGGTTAACAATACAACAGAATACAAGAATACAGTAAGAGTGTGTGAAGTAGATATTCCTTCCTTAATGTTGGATTATGCACTAAATATAGGCAAGTAAGAATTGAATACTCATTTTACAGTAACACCAAATTTTGAAGTGAAGACACTTGAGAAAGCACTAAGACTGTACACACCATCTCTCAGTGAAAAACCAATGACAGATTTTTTAGCTGGTAAATGTGATGATTTAGGATTTGATAATATTCAAATTGATGAAGTAGGGAATTTAATTGCAAAGAAAGGAACCGGATCACCAAAAATTATGTTATGTGGACACATGGATGTTGTTCCAGGAAAAGTCAAAGTTAGAAAAGAGGGAGATTCACTTTATGGTCGTGGAGCATCAGATGCAAAAGCACCATTAATTGCGATGCTATTTGCTGCAGCAGCAATTCAAAATAATAATGGAACTATAATTTTTGTAGCAGCAGTAGATGAAGAGGGAAGTGCCACAGGAATAAAAAATCTTGTAAAAAAAGATATGGGTGTTGATTATGCAATTTTTGGAGAGCCAAGTGGAGTAAAACAAGTCACAATTGCATACAAAGGAAGATTAGCAATTAATCTCAAAGTCACTGTTGAGGATAGTTCTCATGCAAGTGCACCATGGCTTTCAAAAAATGCAATTCAAGAATCAATGATTTTTGCAAAAGAACTCAAAGAAGGGTTGGAAGTTGGTCAAGATGGTAAAACCAAAGGAATGTTATTGACTGCAACTATAACTGAAATGAAAGGAGGAATTAGTCACAACGTAACTCCAAAAGAGTGTGAAACTACTTTTGACATTAGAATTCCTGTAGACATGAACTGTAAATCTACTGAACAAAAAATTGCAACGTTGATAAAAGGAATTGCAGAGAAAAGAAAAGTAGAGGCATTTTATTCAATTCTTGATGAAACAGAACCATTTGAAGCGTCTCATAATTCACCATTAGTTAGGGCGTTTACTCTTGGAATTATCGAGGTAGAACATTCAAGGCCAACTCTAATCAGAAAAACAGGCACAGGAGACATGAACGTTCTTGGAAATCAGTGGAAGATTCCTGTTGTCACATATGGTCCAGGAGATCCCCATGAGGCTCATACAATAAATGAGAAGGTTTCAATTGATGAATTTCTAAGAGGTATAGAAATTCTGAAGAAAACTCTTCAGCATTTAAAAAGACTTCATGATAAAAAGATGAAGTAATGCTTTGGTTTGTAGGTTTAGGAATTTCTGGATTCAAATCAATTCCTTGTGAAGCACTAGATATTTTATCAAAAGCAGATATTGTCTATCTTGAACAGTTTACTAGTCCAATTGGGAAATTGGATTTGGTTAAAATCAAGAACGCAACAAAAGGAGAGTTCAAACCTGCAAAAAGATGGTTAGTAGAGGATGGGAATGAGATTTTACAAAATGCAAAAAAGAAGAAAGTAGTTTTACTTTCATATGGAGATCCATACATTGCAACA
>CATMRH010000094.1 GCA_950073955.1 uncultured archaeon
AACCTCACTCCATTCAAAAAAATAAAATCTATGGCAGACTAGCTCAGCTATATTCACAGCATGACTTTATTGAAAATGGATTTATTATTAGATTTGTTAATGGGAGAGGTTACGATTTTGTTGCGTGGAAAATAACTTCTGATTCACTATTTTACGTTGTTGAAGTGAAATACAATAAAAGTCGTCTATCAAAACTTCAAAAATTAATTCGTGAAATTACGGAAAGGAATCAAACGTGTAAATTCCATGAGGGTGCCAAAGCAATTGACGATTTTATCATAAATAATCTAAGCCAAGTATACATTCCAATTACTAGAGGAGAATTATGGGATGAAGATGAGGAAAAGAAAAACAGAAGACTGGCAATTTATGCAGTACTAAGTAAAGTGCTAAAAACAATTAATATTTTGATTCATCCGTTTTGCCCATTTACTAGTGAGTATCTATATCAAACAGTATTTGATGGAAAACAAAGTATTCTACTCGACAAATGGCCTCAATATCAAGAATCACTTGTCAATGAAGAGATAGAGGAATCATTCGATATTATGAAAGACGTTGTGTCTGTATCTTATGCAGCAAGAATGAAAGGAAAGTTAAAGCGAAGATGGCCACTAAATAAAGCACAAATTTG
The DNA here is from genome assembly GCA_950073955.1 of uncultured archaeon. Classification (GTDB taxonomy): domain Archaea; phylum Thermoproteota; class Nitrososphaeria; order Nitrososphaerales; family Nitrosopumilaceae; genus Nitrosopumilus. The sequence continues at coordinate 635 of CATMRH010000094.1, forward strand.
TGTAAGAAAAGGTCAGAAAATTAAACTTGAATCATTATCTGATTTATTGCAATCACAATTAAACATAGAAAAATTTAGTATTGTTGAAACAGAAAAAGAATCTGGACTAGAGCAAATTTTAGAATTAAAACAATTAGGATTGCCTGTCAAGGCAGTTGTTGAATTAGAAAGAAAGAGAATAGGACCTAAGGTAAAACAACATATGGGTAAACTAGTTTCAATATTTACCGAGACAAATCCTGAAGAGATTATTTCATCATTACAAAAAGATGGAAAATTTGATTTTAATATTGATGGAGAAACTATTTCATTGAATAGTGAAGATTTTGTTGTAGATTTTGATGCAAATGAAAACTTTGCAGTATCAAAAAGAGATAACTATATCGTATTCATCTCAACATTACGAAACAAAGAGATGATGGCAAAAGGATTAGTAAAAGATGTTGCAAGAAGACTTCAAACTCTTAGAAAAGAAAGAGGGTACAATCCAACTGATGTTTTAGAGATTGCATCAATTCTTGATTTGGATAAAGAGTCACTTGAAATGGTAAAAGAAAAAACCAAGGACTTGGCATTTTTAGTTAGAGTAAAACAGGTTAATTTTACAGAATCATGCAAAGAATACAAAGATGACGATATTGATGGACAAAAAATAAGAATCTCTGTAGAATAGATTTTGAGAATTAATGTAATACTTTTATTACAATTATTCCCTCTACAAGGAAATGTCCGAATCAAACACACCAAATGTTGTTGGAATTAATGTTCTAAAACAAAATGGTCTTGATGTCGATGAGTTGTTAAAACAGTTAATCAATAATGCAGCAGTTGAATTTACGGCATACTACTACTTCACCAACCTCAGAGCACATTGTACAGGCATGGAAGGAGAAGGACTGAAAGGAATCATTGAAGATGCAAGATTAGAAGATCTCAGCCACTTTGAATCATGTCTTGAGAGAATCTATCAATTAGGAGGTAAACTTCCAAATGATGCAATTGAATTTATCAAGATGTCAGGTTGTGAATTCTTACAGCTTCCAGCAAATCCAACAGATTACAAAGAAATCCTACAAAAATGTCTCAAAGCCGAACAAGGCGCATTAGTCAACTGGAATAAAATTTGCCAGATGACATTAGGAAAAGATCCTACAACATATGACATTGCAAAAGATATCTTAGCAGAAGAGATTGAACATGAGTCATGGTTCCTAGAACTAATCTATGGAAGGCCATCAGGACATATGAGAAGAAAACATTCTGGTGAAAGACCACATACCAGAAAGCACTCTAGAGCACTAGATATGGCATAAATGCCAAATCATTTTCTTTCTTTTTAATTTCATTAGGTTACTTTATTGACAACAAATAGTGAACATGCGTTGTTTTACCACGGTTAAATAGAAAAATCATGTATTAAGAATATGGTAAAGCAGATTAGCCTTGATGCTTGGCAGATTCAGCATTTATCAGAATTATTAGAAAAAGGTTCAAACATTGTTGCAAAGACAAACAAGCCCATTGTTCTTTACAGACAAACCCTAGAAGAAGAGGATGACTCTTATGAAGAAATTGTATGCACACTTACCAAAAGACATGTCATTGAGCAGATGGTTACATCAGGAGGAATTTTGGTTCCAAGTTTTCAGCAACAGTTTGTATTTACAATTGAAGAATATCCTCAAGAATTATTGAGAAAAAGTCAGGATCGCTTTTTAGAAATGATTGATTTTCTTGAAGAACAACTAGGATAATATCATAATTAATAAGGATCGTAAAGGTCAGAATTTTTGCATGCGTTTACTAGAGTTTCAGGCAAAGGAATTATTTCGAGAGTATGGAATTAATCTTCTAGATAGTAAATCATCTACCAATATAGAGGAAGGAAGGAAACATGCAAAAGAGTTAGGATATCCATTTGTGATTAAAATCCAGGTTCCTGTAGGAGGGAGAGGTAAGGCAGGAGGAATTCAAATATGTCAAAACGATGATGAATTTGAGCTAAAATATCCTCAAGTCATGGATTTGATTATCAAAGGGGAAAAAGCAAGGGCCATTCTGCTTGAAAAGATGGCAGACATCAAAAAGGAGTTGTACCTATCAATATTTTTGAACCGTTCAAAAAGATGCTACACAATCATTGCATCATCAGATGGCGGGGTTGAAATTGAATCAGTAAAAAATCAAATCATCAAAGAAATTGGATTAGGAGATGTCTCAGACGAAATTGCAAGCGAAGTTGCAAAAGAGATGGGATTAGAAGGAAAAATAGCAGATGGTTTTATCGATACTTTGAAAAAATTATCAAAGCTTACAATTGAGAAAGAAGCAGAGCTTGTAGAGATTAATCCACTTGCAATAATGCAAGACGACACAATTATTGCACTTGACGGTAAATTGGTTACAGACGACAATAGTAATTTCAGACATGATGAATTACAAAAATATCAAGAGATCTC
>CATMRH010000095.1 GCA_950073955.1 uncultured archaeon
CACAATTAGGGGAGAAAAAGAAACTCATGAAAAACTATCACAAAGAGGAAAGAAAGGAGATAGTTTCGATAAAATAATTAATGAAATACTAGAGGGATTAAACTGATCACCCAGATACTAAGATGCTGTTCTAGAACTTCAAGGCATAGGGTTGAGTATCTCACAGGCGACAAGTTTGATGTTTGTGCTATCTGCATCAAGAAGCCACAGTGGAAGGAAGATATCAAAAGCAAAGTGGCATTATGACTTCAATATTATTTCTCATAGAGGCGTTTTTTCAGTGACCAAGAACCTATCTTATCACAAAAAGTTGGAGGATTTACCAATCTTGATTCAAAGAGATGGTGGTTTCACATGTTGGTATTGCAAGAAAGAGTTGAAAGATCAATACATTTACGAACACTTGAACAGTAACAGGCAGGATAACAGGATAGAAAACCTAGTTCTAGCATGTCAGAGTTGCAACATAAAGAAGATAACTGATTTTGATATGCAGATTCGGGCTAGGGATAAACTCAAAGAAAATGAAGACGGGAATTTTGTGAGAGAGATAAAACCAGAGGTAAAGATGCCAACAAGTGAGATTGACATTAACATGTCAAACTCTGAGATAACAAGGCAATACTTGGAGGAAGTAATCAATACTGATGGCTCTATTCAATTTAGTGATGCATTAAACTCATCTGCTTTTCTTTGTAAGGATAAAACAGGACATGGTTCACAACAGGCAATTAGGAACTATATCCAAATGCTCACTTCATCTGTTGCACCATTCATGGTAATACTGGATGAAAAGAAGAAGAAAATTATCGTTAAAAGAAGTGGGAAATAATGGCAGGTTTGAAAAACCGTAAAAATCACGAACAAAAACTTACGGACACAGAAAAAAAATCCATAGATGATAGGAGAAAGCATGCTCATTCACTCGATTTGCAGGGATTCACCAACAATGAGATATCTGAAAAACTCAATGTCAGTGAATCAACGGTAGAAAAAGATCTTCATGAGGTAAGAGAAAGTGTAAGGAATTGGTTTTCTGAACTTGGAAGTACAGATAGGTATCAGGCCTTTGTTGACGCTTCAATCCACATTGAATATGCACAAAAAGAACTTTGGAGAATACTCAGAGGTGAGCAAGACAGTTTGAAAAAGAGTAAGATACTTAGCATCATAGTTGAAAACGCTACAAAATATACGGAACTCTACAAGAGTTCAGAATCATATCTCAATTCATTTCATTTTAGGCAAAAGGATTTGACAGAATCATATCGCAGTAAGGAAGAGTTTCACGATATATTAGAAATGGGCTAGATTTTGATGATCCATTTTATTTTTGACTAAACGTATTGTATTAGATGAGAAAGAAGTATAGACCATTCAATAAAGCAAGAAGATTTGCACGTTCTTTAGGATTAAAGAGCTATACCGAATGGACGGTGTATAGAAAATCTACGAAAAGGCCAGATGACATTCCAACTGATCCTCGAAGTATCTACAGTAAAGAGTTCCAAGGTTATCCTGACTTTCTAGCAACTGGAAACATAGCAAACAAGAACCGAAAATTTTTGCCTTATCAAAAAGCAAGACAATACGTACACAAATTAGGATTAAAAGATACAACAGGGTGGAAAAAGTTTTGCAAGTCTGGTAAACTTCCTAAAAACATTCCAAAAGATCCAAACAAGAGTTATGCCAATAAGGGTTGGACACACATGAGGGATTGGCTTGGAACAAGCACCTATCCTATGCATAATAGAAAATACAGAACATTTGAAGACGCACGCAGATTCATACATCGATTAAAATTACGAAGTGTTGGTGATTGGTATGCATATTGCAAGTCTGGCAAAAAACCAGATGACATTCCATCTGACCCACGCCCACGACGAATCTTCAAAGGAAAATTCGAAGGTTGGCAGGATTGGCTTGGTCCATTAGCAAATCATCCCCTATATGAGAAACTTGTTCCGTTTAGCAAAGTAAGAAAATATGCAAGGTCTTTGCACTTGGATACAGAAAAAGAATGGCATACCCATTATCAAAACAACGAGTTACCTTTCCACATTCCTGCATATCCTGATTCAGCTTACAAAAAAAAGGGATGGAAGGGTTATCCTGACTTTCTTGGCAGCGGAAGAATCTCAAGCTACGAATTAGGCAAAAACATGCTAACTTATCCAGAAGCTGAAAAAGTAGCTCACATACTTGTAAACAAACTAGGAATTAAGACGCATGATGATTGGCATAAAGCATGGCAAGAGGGTAAAATTCCAAAAAATTTACCAGCTAAACCATGGTTTTACTATACACCATCAAAGAGAATAAAGAAATGAAAAAGAGACGCGTCAATCAATATGACGGACATTTTCGATCATTCAACAAAGCTAGAAAGTTTGTACACTCATTAAAACTAAAAAATGTTCCAGATTGGGAAGAATATAGAAAATCAGACAAAATACCGTTTGATATTCCTGGTACTCCAAATCGTACATACAAAAAAGAATGGATCAGCTATGGTGATTGGTTAGGAACTGGAAGAATTGCAAATAAAAATCTAAAGTTTAGGCCATTCAAAGAGGCTAGAAAGTTTGCACGTTCATTAAAATTAAAATCAAGTCAAGAATGGCATGAATATTGTAAATCAGGCGAGAAGCCAGATGATATACCTGCTGATGCATATCGTTCATACATAAACAAAGGCTGGAAAAGTTGGGATGACTTTCTAGGTGTAAAGAAAATTAGTAAATATACGAAAGATAACACTAGACCATTCAATGAAGCTAGAGAATTTGTACATTCACTTAAACTGAAAAACTTTAGTGATTGGAAAAAGTATCTGAAATCTGGTAAAAAACCTGATGATATACCAGCAGCCCCGAGGGAAATATACAAAGAATACAAGAGTGATGGAGATTGGCTTGGCACTGGAACAATTGCTGCACGGGATAGAGAGTATAGATCATTCAATGAATCTAGAGAATTTGCAAGAAAGCTTGGACTCAAAAATAGAGAAGAGTGGATGCGATATTGTAAATCAGGAAAAAAGCCGGATG
>CATMRH010000096.1 GCA_950073955.1 uncultured archaeon
AATAATTAATGAACCAGAACAATAGATACTAATTATTTTTAAAGTAAGCGAGATTATTGTATAATGTGTTCAAGTGCTCAAAATGTAATATGCAGTTTAATGATGAAAAAAGACTTGAAAGACATTCTAATACACACAAAAAAAGAGAGTTAAAGGGCCGTAAACAAAAAGAGAGTAAATTACCTGATTTTGATAAACCAGACTTTTCACAGGTAATGTAATTTAGATTCTAAACTTAATTTTCTAGTCGTGATTTCAAAAATTAATTAACATTTTGTATCATTTAATTAAGATTCCCTTTTTTTGTTTTAGATAAGCTCGTTTTGCTTACCCATTCCTAAAGAATAAACTCTAGAATACTATAAATCCCTGAATTTAAAATAAATAGTAATGGACTTGCAAAATATTGCAACTCATGAATTTGGTCATGCATCTGGTCTAGGACACCTTGATAGTACATGTACTGGAGAAACAATGTATGCTTCTGCATCATTTGATGAAACCCAGAAAAGAACTCTTGAAGCAGGCGATATTGCTGGCATCAATGACCTATACTAAATTTCTCTAAATTTTTAATCATTCCATCATTTTCAAAGTATCTGAAGCTGTAATTATTCCTACAATCTTTGATTTCTTTGAAACTAGAATGCATTTTGAGTATCTAATTAAAGGGACAAGAGCATTTGCTGGAGTATCATAGTCTACTATTGGTGGAACAGGATCCATCGTGTCTGCCAGTTTAGCTTTTTTCAATTCCAGTTCTCCTATGTCTGCCAAGTGTTTTACAATTCCATCTTCAGATATTACACCTACAATCTCTGAATTATCAAAAACAGGAATCTGACTAATTGATAATTGATGCATCTTTTTGATTGCGTCGTGAAGTGTATTTGTTGGCTTTAGTTTTACAATGTCCTTACTGCAAAAATCCCCTGCAATATATGGAGATGATTCTCCTTCCAACTTTGCAAGATTTTCAAAAATTTTCTTTGCTGTCTCATAGCTGGGTTGACTTCTTCCAGATTCTATCTGGTTTATCATTGAGGTACTAACCCCTGTCATAGTGGCAAGTTTTTTCTGAGTAATGCCTATTTTCTGTCTTATCTGTTTAATGGATTCTATTCTAGGTAACAATTCGTTTTGAAATAGATCCAATTGGTTTTAAAATGTATTATTTCTTCTTTGATCTTGTCTTTTTTGGTTGCTCAATAGCTGCTTGGGCTGCTGCAACAATTGCAATTGGAATTCTATGTGGTGATGCACTTACATAACTGAGGCCTTCACCATGACAAAACTTGATAGAATTTGGGTCTCCTCCATGTTCTCCACATATTCCAATCTCCATGTTTGGTCTAACTTTACGTCCCATACCAATACCTATTTTCATTAAACTACCTACACTGTTTTCATCAATTGACTGGAATGGGTTTCTCTCAAGCAGTTCTTTTTCCATGTATTCTGGAAGGAATTTTCCTTCTACATCTTCTCTACTGAAACTAAATGTTCCTTGTGTCAAGTCGTTTGTACCAAAACTAAAGAATTCTGCAGTAGTTACAAGCTCATTGGCAGTCAACGCTGCTCGTACTACTTCAATCATAGTACCAAAGTTAACTGTTAGTTTCATTTTATGTTTGGTTTCCATCTCTTTTTCAATGGAATCAAAAATTTTCTTAATATGATTAAGTTCCTCAATACTACTAATCTGTGGAATCATAATTTGTGGATGGGCTTTTACTTTTTGCTTCGTTAATTCCACTAGTGCCTCAAAAACTGCACGAATTTGCATCTCATAAATTTCTGGATATGTAACTCCCACTCTTACTCCTCGATGTCCCATCATCGGATTAATTTCTGCAAGATCTCTTGCCCTCTTTAGAATATTTTTTGCTTTTTTAATTTCGCTTGTGGCTTTCTTCAATTCTAATTTGCGAATCTTTTCTGCAAGTTCTTCAGGATTTGGTAAGAATTCGTGTAATGGTGGATCTAGTAATCTAATTGTAACTTCGTATCCTTTCATTGCCTTTAGAATTTCAATAAAGTCACTTTTTTGTAGCTCACCTAATTTTTTCAATATTTTATTTCGGTCTTCAATATTTTCAGCCATAATCATTTCTACAAATAAATTAATTCTATCACCACCATTGAACATTCTCTCTGTTCTGCATAATCCAATCCCTTTACCTCCAAACTTTCTTGCAAGTTTTGCACCTTCTGGAGTATCTGCATTTGCTCTGATTCCTAATGTTTTTGTTTTTTGAGCCCATTCCAAAATTTGTTCAAAGTCTTTTGTCACTTTAGGCTCAACTGTTGGAATCTCACCTATGAATACAGTACCTTCACTACCGTCAATGGTGACTGTATCGCCCTCTTTTATCGTAATTCCATTTGCAGTACATGTGTTGTTTTCATAATCAATCTTTAATTCTGAACATCCAACTATGCATGGCTTTCCCATTCCTCTTGAGACAATTGCTGCATGAGATGATTTACCTCCTAAACTAGTCAAAATCCCTTCTGCTGAAAAGAATGCCGGTACGTCTTCTGGTTTTGTTTCTTTTCTTACTAGTATGATTTTTTTGCCCTCTTCACCT